>JBIKWV010000350.1:0-5400 GCA_044356135.1 Elainellaceae cyanobacterium | reverse complement strand
CAGTTCAGTAAACAAGGGCTGATGTCTTCGGTAGAAGAGCTGATCACCTGTAACCAAAATCCTGTCAATCTGCATAGCGGCAGGGTATCCCATAAACATTGTGCAAGGGGTATTCACTCCAATTAACCTGGATTGGAGTAGAACATCAGGGAAGAATCTTCGGATTCCTGAGGGCTGTCCCAATTCCATTCGGCGATCGCCGATGCAGCCCACCAGTAGAAGAACATCGTTGTATGGGTCCAGATATTTTCAGTTAGCATACCGACGCACAGAACTGCCAGAATCGCCATCAGGGTGAGGCAAAATCCTCGCTGCTGACTGTTCGGGGGAGCCAATCGCGCCAGCTTCATCAGTCGTAGAAACTGCACCCCCAGAAACAGAACGAACAGGAAGAGACCCAGAATCCCACCTTCTGTCAGGGCGCGAATGTAGTCATTGTGGGCGAAGTTACCGAGCACCGTGAGCGAAGGACTCGTCGCCAGTCCATTACCCAGAATGGGGGACAACTGCCATGCTTGCAGCAGGAAGGTCCACTGAGCAATCCGCCAGTTGAAGCTGTTCCGGTCGTACCAGGAGGTCAGAATCGAGACGGAGGGGTCGATATCAGGATTGAGCAGCGGCGTTTCGGCCAGAGAGGCCAGTCTTTCCCGGCCAAAGTCGGTACCGGTGAAGACGACAAAACTGACGACCAGCAGAATCACTCCCCCAAACAGGGTGGATGCTTTCAGCCGGGGGGCAATCAGCAAAGGAACTAGAACAAATAGCATTGCCAGACCTGCGATCGCCCTGGTACTGGAAATAAACGCCACCAACGCACCCAGCAGCAGCAGCCACTTGACCGATTGCGCACTCTGCTGCCACCGCCATACTGTGAGACCAACAAAGAACAACAGGAAAACCCCAAAGGTGTTGGGGTGCCCCAGAGAACCGCTAATCCGAGAACCAGTTTCAAAGATGCCGGAGGTATCAAAGACGAGGAAACTAGGTAACAGCGATGGGGGAACAATGATCTGGATAGTAGCGACCACCAGGGGGGGAATCAACCCGATAAACAGGGCATTGACGACTCGCTGAGGGGTGGTCTGCTCCCGCAACTGGGTGATCAAAAAGTAGACTGACACCCAGGAAGATAACCGCACCCATTCCCGCAATGCTGTTGGAAAAGCGTCTGCGCTAGCGTCAAATGCTCCCATCGGCAGCAGCACCACCCATAGTCCCTGAAGTACCACCCAGAGTGCAAAAAACCAGAGAAATTTGTCCGTCAGAAGTCGCTGCCGTGTCAGGAGTTGCTTGATGATATAAAGCAAACTCAAACCGATTATTCCCGCTCCAAAAACGGCTGGGACCTGCTGTTTTGAGAACAGGTCAAGGAAACTGCGGAGGATCAGCAAACCCAGAACTGTTTGCTCGAAATGGGTAAAAAAAGCAATACAAACCGCAATTCCAACAAATCCGCCACCGATGTAAAGTGGATCCAGTCCAAACAGCAGTGCCATTACAGCCGCCAGTGGAACCGCCAGTAGCCCAAGCGAGACCGCAAGGTTAGAGGAGCGGCGATATTCTTCCAATTTCAACATGGCTTGTGCAGACTCCCTTTCAGCAGTGAAGCTTAGCGAATTCAAACGGGACGTTCCAGCGTGCGTTGATTCTGAAGCAGGAGACAAGCACTATCCCACTCCAAAATCAAAGCCGCGATTGCCTATCGACCCAACAGATAGAAGATAGAGCTGAGCGGATTGAGGACTCGACCCAGAATTTCCAGGAAGTTGCTGGTACCGGAGCGCTCAACCACAATCAGGTCGCCATTCCGCAGAGGAGCTGAGGTTTCGCCAAAGGCAATGGTTCGGCGCTCCAGTTGCCCCTCAGGGGTCACCCGCAGGAGCTGAATCGAGCGACGGCTGGCCTCTCGTGTCAGGCCACCCGCAGCGGCGATCGCTGCGGTTACTCCAGAACTGGGGCTGACCTCAAGCTGACCAGGGCGCTGCACTTCTCCCGCCACCTGGACGGAAATGCGGGTCGGAGCGATCGTTGATTCTAGCAGTGCCTGCTGCTCGGCCCCGACGATGATGGCCTTGGGAATCACGATCTCGTCACCATCGTAGATCGGCGGATTGGCAGCCAGGTCTCCTGTCTGCACGGCTTGCCAGAGGTTGACCTTGACTTCTGACTGAGCCGGGGTCGGGCTATTGGTCTGAATATTGGCAGCACCAACTGCACGACGAATGACAATGTTACGTAGATCGGCACTGGGAGTGACACCGCCTGCCAGCCCGATAGCATCGCTCAGGGTCATCCGCCCCGCGACATTCTGGTTGACATCGGGGGTAAAGGTACGGGGACCAGGCCGCAACACCTCACCGGATACACTGATGCGAATCGGACTCAGACTGAGGAGGGACAGACCCACCTGGGGACGACGCACGTAGGGCGTAAGGGCCTCGCTGACGCGGGCGATCGCCCGGGTTGGCGTCAGACCACCCAATGGCACATTACCCGCCATCGGCAACTGAATGGTGCCATCAGAAAGAATGACCTGATCACCAGAGAAGTCAGGGAAGCCTGCAACGGTCAACCGAATGCGATCACCCGGTTTGAGGGGGGTGGCACTCAGTTCAGTCTGTGTTGCTTCGGTCTGGGAGATCTGAGCCTGGGCTGTGGGGCTGCTCAACCCAACAAAACAACCCGTTGCCAATGCGATCAACGTACAGTACACCGTGGGTTTCATAGCTGAAAAAGTCGGTAGAGTTTGCGTGAGGCTGGTAAATGAAAGAATTAGAGCGCAGTTTCAGAATTCTGCCGGGGCAGGGTTACCACTTTGTTGCTGGAACCCGTCAAAGGTTTAGATGCAGGTGATGTTCGATAGCTCTCTGGCAGCACATCGGGCGACCCACTGATAACGACACCTAGAATCGGGGTTCCCGTTTTGCGCAGCTCTGCCACTGCCTGACAGGCTTTCTCACGGGATGTGAGGTTGCGTTGAATCACCAGCACCAGGCCATCGGTCATCTGACTGAAGGTGGCTGCATCGGCACAGATCGAAATGGGGGATGTATCCAGGATGCAGAGGTCGTATTCCTCCATGACCAATTCCATCAGCTCCCGGGTTTGGGCGGCCTCGGCGATCGCTGAGGGGCGGGCCAGCAGTTGACCGGAGGGCAGCACCGTCAGGTTATCGATCTGAGATACCTGGGCGACCTGCTGGAGGGTTTGCCCTTCGACGACGACATTAGAGAGTCCTGGTTCACCAGAGACATTAAAAATTCTCGCCTGAATTGGCTGACGCAGGTCGGCATCAATCACCAGGGTATTGCGAGACAGCATGGCAGCAACGGCAGAAAGGCGAGCTACGACACCCGATTTGCCATCTCCTGAAAGCAGGCTACTGACAGTGATCGACTTGAGTGGCTTCTCGCTGGAATGCTCCAGTGATTTCAGCAGCAGGCGATAGGGTTCCACCTGATCGGGCTGGTCGAGGAATATCTCCAACTGATCAACAGTCAGCGGGAAACCAGACATATCCGGTAGCACGCCAAGAACAGGAAGCTTCAGCAGTGCCTCGGCCTCTGCTGCATCGCGAATGCTGTCGTCCAGCATCTCGCAGACCAGAATCACGGCTCCTGCCAGCAGTGTACCTGCCGCCAGCGCCAGCACCAGCACAACTGCGGGCTTGGGCACAGAAGGTGCTTCGGGGATGTCGGCGTTGTCAATCACTCGGATATTGCTGACCAGTTGCGCTTCTGCAATCCGCGCCTCCTCCAGTTTGCCCTGCAACAGTTTCAGTGTGGCAGCGGCTTCCTCCCGCTGACGCACCAGCGTTGCCAGAGGCTGCTGGAGTTGAGGCAATTGTGCAACGCGTGACTGCAACTTGGCTCGCTCAGCGCGGACAACCTGGAGTCTGCGATCGGTTGCGTTGCGCTCAATTTCCCCCAGAATGTAGCGGGATACCAGATCCCGGCTCACATCATCCCCAACTTCGCTGCCCGTCCGGATGGCACCACCGCCCAGGATTTGTCCCAGTCGCTGAGTGTAGAGTTTGCGCGTCTGGTCGCGTCGCTCGATCAGAGCCAGTAGATCGGGATGGCGATCGCCCAGTCTGGAGCGAGCCTCAATTACCTGGGATTCCAGAGTTGAAACCTGCTCACGCAGGCGCTGAAGGGGGGCATCCTGGCCCACACGAATGGCGGCGTAGGCATTGCTCAGGGCGCTCATGCCAGTTACCCGCTGTAGCTGGCTGTCGCGTACTCGCGCTTCCTGTAGCTGGCTTGACAGGGTGCGTTCCTGATTTTCGACTTCCGCAAGGCTGCTCACCAGGCTGGCTGTTTGTGCATCAACCGAAATTAAGCGCGTCTGCTGGCGGTAGCGGCTCTCTGCATTCTCAGCCTGTTCCAGACGGCGCTGCTGAGTAGGCAGGCGAGTTTCCAGGAATTTGCGAACGGATGAGGCTTCGGTGCGAATGGCGTCAGCGCTTTCTTCAGCAGCAGCATTCACAATGGCGTTGAGGAGTTTTGCGGCAGCCTGTGGATCTTTATCCTGATAGGCCAGTTCTAGAATGTTGGTTGCGGGGACAATTTTAATCCGGAGTTTTTTCGCAACCTGTTCAGTTGTTGGTGCCGTTTGAGCAGCATCGCTTCCTGGCGGAAATACTTTATCAATAGCACGACGTAAGACCCTTTGAGACTTCACCAGTTCTGCCTGAGTTGCGATGGGGTTTGCGCCCTGTGGCAAGCTGCTGCTGTCTGCAAGTGCCTGACCCAAATCGGAGATGCTGGCACCCCGCTGATCAACCATGATTCTTGCCGAGGTCTGGTACTGCGCTGGAGTGGATAGCCAGTAGGCAAGTGCAGCGCCGAGAACCGAGCAAAAAGCAGCGCCAGCAGGCAATAGATGACGCTTAACTGTGGATAGCGGAAGAGACACTTTACCCATCGGATTGACCCTCATGAACAGGAGGAGTGAAGAACTCAAGAACTAAGACAAATACACTAAAGCATATTGACGAATGGCTTACTACGCTTGCTTTTGAAAGTTCACCGTTCCTTTACGAGTGATCCGCGTAAAGCTTCTGCTTGAGATTCATAAAAACTTTATGAGGAAGCTGATTTATGCGAAGGGAAGTTGAAATTTAATGTCATCAATTGTTTTTTAATTCGCTTGAATCGGTACATGAATCTGACTTGAAAACTGTGGATAAAGTACCTCTAATCTGCTGGGAAGCTTAACAGAGTTAGGGATCCCACTTTTTTGTTGGAGATACCCATGCAAAGCCCACTCTATAAAAAAATGAGAACAAAATTTAATGCATTGAAACTGTTCTTTCAAATGGCAACAAAGCGAATCCTCCGCATATCTTCGGGATGTTCATGAAAATAAAATGAAGCACATGGCGGGCGGGCGACCTCA
>JBIKWV010000351.1:0-5400 GCA_044356135.1 Elainellaceae cyanobacterium | reverse complement strand
CCCAGCACTCCACACAACGCTAGGTCAGCTTGAGTTCACGGGTAGAAGATTCCACATAGAACCTACCTACTTCCCGCTCAATTCCGCGAATTGGTTAAGTTACAGTCGTGTTCATATGCGGTAAGCGCGATAAAGCTTGTGATTCCAACAGCTTTATCGCGCTTACCGCATTACAAACTGCATCATTTGTCTCAATCCTTACTAATTTTATGCGATCATTTTGTAATTCAAGATACGTGACTTACTAGGGTTTGTGCGATCGCATATCAACATACTTTATGCGATCGCACTTTTGTCTTCAATCATAATCTGTTTCATTCCGAGTGAATGCTATCCTTATGTACGTTTCGCGTACATAAGGATAGCATTCACTCGGAATGAAAGCTCAATTTTAGAGAAGCAAAGTTTTCACGGATGTAATTATAGAAGAGTGCCTTTATTATGACTGTGAAGTATATCCAATACTTCAGATTGCTTATTCATCCATACTGCTTTGATCCTTTTGTCCTAACACTCCGCCGCCCTGCGGCGGTTTTTTGCTTGTGGGGGCTGCTGCCTGTAGACATCAACACCCTGGATAGACAATCATCTGAACCGATTCAGGGTGATGCGACCAGATTCAGATTGACCACCAGATCGGTTGCCTGATTCAAAAAAAGCTCACCCATAACCTGAAACTGGCCATCGTAAACGCCTCCCACTCCCAGCATCAGCGAGTCAGATAGACCGTACTGCCCCAGCACCCCCATTTGTGGATTAGCAAACCGACTCCAGAAACTGCGATCGCCCCTTTGCGCATGCCCCCCATGCTCAGATCGACCGATCGTTCCATCATCCCCGAAATCACCAGCGACGACACCCCTGCCGAGAGATGCTCTGCCGCCAGCGTCCAATTCACCTCTCACACCTCTTACTAGACTGGTTGACCAGGCTGGTGCGGGCAAAGGGACTGGCCTGCACCAGAAACAACCCCTCCAGTTCTGGCGCACGGTTGCGCTCTGCCAGCGTCGAATCCTGGCTCTCCTGTCACGGCACCTCCAGCACCAGGGCATAGGCGTCGATATCAAAGCGAGTGGTAATCCCAAAGCGGTCTTTCAAATCCTTCACTGAAAACACTGCCCCCCTTATCTTTCTCTTCGTAGCCCCTGTGGATTCTCATCTAGAACAATTCGAAACCCTGCGTGTTGATAAAAGTTAGGGCGAAACCAGTTTCGGTAGTCGGTCAATGCTTCTGTACCACAGGTAATCCATGAACCGCCCACCATCATATAGTGTTTTGTATCGAAGTAAGGCGCAGAATAGTCTTCATATAACTCGTGCGGCTCATAACCTGGCAGGGGGGTCGGATGATCGCTCAGCCATTCCCAGACATTACCGCGCAGGTCATAAATTCCCGTTTGATTTCTTGCAGTTTCCAGTGCCCCAACTGGATTCGGAGAACCCAGTTGCAAGTTGAGGTTATAGTCACTGACTGGCTGAGTAGGTGTGTCTCCATCATTAATCGCACGACGCCACTCTGCTTCACTCATGAGTCTGGTATCCCTCCCGGCCCGCTTACCATACCAGCGGCAGTAGGCGATTGCCTCGTAGTGGTTTACCTCAACTGGATAGTCAAACGGCATCTCGATCTCGTCAAATAGAGCACGATATCGATAAGTATTCTTTGTATATCCATCTGGTATCCAGAATTTCGGATGAAGGATACCGTTTTGAGTTTTCCATTGCCACGCTATAGGGGACCAATAGGCTGAGTCTTCATAGCCCCCTGCTTTAACAAACTCTAAAAACTCAGCGTTGGTGATCAGATACTTGCTGACTAGAAATTCCTTCACGGGGATGGTGCGATCGCCATACTCAACATCCCAGCCATAGGTGGGTGAGTCTTGCGGTTTTCCAAGATGCACGATACCCGCTGCAACTGGCACCATCTCATTGAGACGAGTATAGTCATTGGCGGAATGATACTTCCAGCCCTCTGGACGGTGTAGGGTGTTTGCAGGGAGCTGGCGGAGTAACATGGAGGAGGTTTCGAGATGAATGTATTGATGCTCGATCGCCATCATCAAAGCCCAGAGTGGATGGTTGGGCGTGATTGGCAACTTTAGATTGATTTGTTGGATCAGTGTGACAATGATTTCATAAACATTACTGCGGTACTGCCAGACTGCTTCCACATCAGCTGCGCGAAGTCGAGTAAACTTATCTGCAATGTCTTCGGGCTTTTCTGGATCAACGCCGACCTCAAACAGAATCTCAAAATCGGGATCAACCCGTTGCGGTAACAGCTCAACTTTGATCAACTTGTTAATATAGAAAGCAACAGAATGCCCTAGATAGAAAATCAACAGATTTCTCAGGGGGTCGGGGTTAAAGTAGTAGACGTCATTGGAAACGAGACTCTGCCATAAGCGATCTTCCAGATGCCAGACTCGATCAAAATAAGCTCGAATTTCTTGGCGATTGCACCGATCAAGCTGAAGTGTATTTGCTGGAGCGGTATAGATTGGCATGATCAAAAATCCTTCTCTTACAACGGGCTGAGAAAATTAAACTTCTGTCTCAAGGTGGAATATTCTGCGGGAGGGATAGTGAGCTGCATTCTCCTGTCTTCAACTAGAAATCCAGTTTAGGGCGATTTATCAAAGGGATTGGTTAACCTAAGCAGGCAGGTCACCCCACCTGCTTGGCTTCAGAACCGGACGTGCCGTAGGGTGGGCGACCAACGAGTTACCGTTGTCGGCACTTTTCCAATCGCCCCATCCAAACGGCGCATGGCCGTTTCCGTATCACGTCGCTTTCCAGTAATCTCAACGTGAAAGGGCTTTACCGCCATAACGACTGAATTTTGTGATGACATTTGCGGCACATCACCAACGTTTTGCGGCGGCGTGCAGCCATCTTTTTCATCCAGTCTGGGCGTTCCACTTTTCCCTTTCGCGCCACGTCTGCAAGTTTGCGGATGTGGTGAACTTCATATTGTCCGTTGATCCACAAAGTTCACATACCTGGGCTAAGAGACGTTCAACTATCTCGCTAAGTTTACTCCAGATTCGACTATGACGAACGTCATCATCAAGAACTAACCCCACCATCAGCAAATCCTGGATGACCCATTGGCAGCACATTGTTCCCTTCTTTGACTATCCCCTTGAGATCCGTAAAGCGATCTACGCCACCAATGCCATCAAGTCGATGAATATGACTATCCGCAAGGTCACCAAAAATCATCGCGCCTTCCCCACTGATGATCCCGCCCTCAAAGTCGTCTACCTGGCGATCGCCAATATTACCAAAAAGTGAACCATGCTCATCCGCGATTGGGATCCCGCCCTCAATCGCTTCGCAATTGAATTCGCCGATCGCTTCCCTGACTAAATTTTGACCCTTGACACAAACTGCTTGACATACCTTTATCAAACCAATCTCGCGGAGAAAGTCCTGTGCGACTCCAGCAGGTTCACGATGCCTGCCCACAACTTCATAGTTAAGTCGCCGCATAACCTCATCAGTAATCTGAGGTGTGAGAGTATTGAGGGTGTCACGAATGATAGGATTGGCTTCGAGAACAGCAGCTCGCACAACTGGAGAAACCTGATAGGGAGGATAAAATTGGCGATCATCCTCCAATGCAACGAGATTATCAAGCGTCCCTTCGTAATCCATAACACTTAACTCACCATCAGTCGAAAAGGCCAAAACGGCATCTGCTTGCCCACTGGTGATCGCCCTATAGCGCAAGCCTGGATCAACAATGATTATCTGCTTGAAGTCGAAGTCACCATAGAGCTTCTTCAAACCGGGCAGACCATCTTCTCGCTGGAGAAACTCTGGTGGAGCCACAATTCTCAGGTTGCTGGCGTTTTCAATCATATCCGATAGGGTTTTTATGCTGTAACGCTCAGCCACCTCTCGAGTAACGACTATGAAGTTATTACTCTGCATAGGGGATGGCTCTAGCCAGACCAGATTAAATTGACTCCGATATACTTCACCTACCGTATCAAACACTTGCTTAGAGTTCTTGTTTGCAGGCAGCTTCAGAATGGTGAGTAGCGCAGTGCCCGTATATTCGGGATAAAGGTCGATTTGCCCGGTGAGTATGGCATTATGGGCAACTGGTGTCCCTCCCAGATTGAGTTTTCGGTTCACCTGGATGCCAGCATTTTCTAGAACTGAGGCATACATTTCGGCCAGGATGAAGGATTCAGTAAAATCCTTAGAACCAACGGTAACAGCTGTATTGGAGCTGCTAGTGCGATTGCAGGCGACAAGGAGAACCCCTAATAGAAACGGAAAAATAATGAGAACAAGTAAGCGGAAGCTTCTTTTAATCATCACTTTAAACCTGTATATGGACTTAAGAAACAATACGGATGAGCACTATCACCAATAAGGAAATAGCCTGCTAAGTAGATAGGTGCGGTTAGGCTTGAATCCCTGGAAGCTGTTCCACTTGCTACGCAAGTGGAACAGCTTCCAGGGATTTTATCTTTTCACGTACACTGAACTATAATAATATTTTTATTTTATCAAAAATCCAATCTGGTATAGAATGATCAGTTTCATAAACTCGATCATATCTCTGCTCAATCTCCTGCCAGTCAATCGATTGATCAGTCAAGATTGTTTTCTGAAAAAGATCAAGTACCTGCCCAGATAAACCCTTCTCCAGACATTTCTTCATGTTGAGCCGACTTTCATCAATCTCACCAATACATTCAAAGGGAGTATGTCTATCAAGACCCAACAACTGCTTGAAAATTTGTAGCAAGTCTGGGTCATCAAACAAGTTCTTCTTGAAAATAGAGTTGACGTGTTCAGATGGAAAAGTAGCCATCAGGCCGAGCCACACATAAGCACATTTTGCACATTTCTTACACCAAGGTTTTTGTACATTGCACGAATGAATCTTGGGTAAAACTACTGGGTAGCGAGACAAATTTTTGAAAATACGAAAATCATAAAGTGGTTGCAGAATACTGAAATAGGTAAAGTTTGAGAGAAGATTCTCCTGGATATAACGATTGAGCAATAACTCTGCGGTAAAACTCTTTCCCCATTGATGATTCACTTCGCAGTCGCCTTCACGCCAATAGAGGTTTCCTGTATTGGCACTCCTCTCATGAGCGAAACAGAGATAGCGATATCCCTCATTCAAGGCAACAAACAGAGATTCGAAGACAGAAACAGGGGTTTCGGGAGCAGTGATACCAGAGTTTTCAGGAAAATAAAGTGGTATAAACGGATAGTCAGCGAAATCATCATAAATTGAGATATGATGCTTATTGATCGGTATAGCGCATTCTAGAGCATCTGCAATCAGATCGTGCTGAGTCTTAGCCTTGCCGTAAACGCTATGAGAATATTGAAGTGACGCAAATGGAACTGCTGCCGATTCCA
>JBIKWV010000349.1:0-5417 GCA_044356135.1 Elainellaceae cyanobacterium | reverse complement strand
AATTTGTGTCACAACGTTTTCCGGCGCTCGTTTGAGCTGGGCAAACACCTGAGCGAAGCGGTACTGCTGGTAATAGTCCACCTGGGACGCCGCGAGGGACTGGTAGGCGCTGAGCATAGCAATAAAAATGGCAATGCCGCAGGCCACGACGAGGGCGATCGCCACCATCTGCCCCCGCAGCTTCCACAGGTCTCGCAGCAGTTTTCGGTCGAGCGATCGCAGCGTTACCATCACCACTCCAGCTCCTCAGGCGACAGTTTATGCGCGTTCCGCTGAATCCGGCTAATCTCACCGCTGCGCATGGTTACCACCCGATCGGCCATCGCTGCAATGCCTGCGTTGTGGGTAATCACAGCGGTGGTCGTACCCAGTTCCCGGTTGACCTGCTCCAGCGCATCCAGCACCAGTTTCCCGGTTTGATAGTCCAGTGCTCCGGTCGGTTCGTCACACAGCAAGACCTCTGGCCGTTTGGCAATGGCGCGGGCGATCGCCACTCGCTGCTGTTCTCCCCCCGATAATTGGGCCGGGAAGTGGTCGAGGCGATCGCCCAGTCCGACTAACTCCAGCGCGGCACTGGGTCGCATGGGGTGGTCAGCAATCTCCGTGACCAGGGCCACATTTTCCTGCGCGGTGAGGCTGGGAATCAGGTTATAAAACTGGAAGATAAAGCCCACGCAGTCGCGGCGAAATCGGGTCAGCTCCGCATCGTTGGCGTAGGTGAGGTTGCGATCATGGAAAAATACATGGCCGCTGGTGGGGACATCCAGTCCACCCAGGATGTTTAACAGAGTGGATTTGCCGCTCCCCGAAGGCCCCAAAATCACGACAAATTCGCCATCGTAGAGATCCAAACTGACCGATCGCAGGGCGTGAACCTCGACTTCGCCCATGCGGTAGATTTTAGAGAGATTATGGATGTGAAAACTGACGTTGGGCGGGGTGGCGGTGTCATTGAAGGTGCTGGTATTAGGGTGCCCTGCTTGAATCATTTTCGTCTCCTGATACGACCCATCTCATCTCTGTAAACCCTGTTCCTGTTCGTTCTCGTTACTGGTTTCCAGCCAGTCATGCCGCCTGGAGGCTCTGCCTCCGATTAGTGGTCATTTGCTTTGCTCATAGCCATACCTCTGTGGGGTGGGCGTCTCGCCCGCCCAGACGGGCAAGATGCCCGTCCCACAAAATGAATGGCTATACCCATACCAAACCACCCATTAATAGGAGGCAGAGCCTCCGGTGAGCATCTCCAGGCGGAGCCTGGGAACGAAGTATTACGAGGTTCTGGGGTATTTACAATCGATTCAATTGCACAGCGCATCACTTACTGAGTCTAGACAACAAACGTGAGGAAACTTTGAAGAACCTTTCTCCTTCCGTCGAAGCCACCCTGGAAGACGCCCTCGTCACCTACAGCGATGTCGTAGCCGCAGCAGAACGGCTTAAAGGTCAGGCCAACGAAACCCCCGTTATGACTTCCCGCACAGTGAACGACCTGACGGGCTGTGAGGTGTTTTTTAAGTGCGAAAACTTCCAGCGGGCGGGTGCTTTCAAATTTCGAGGAGCCTTTAATGCGATGGCTCAACTCTCATCCGAACAGCGACAGAGGGGGGTACTGACCTACTCATCGGGGAACCATGCCCAGGCGATCGCCCTCTCCGGCAAGCTCCTGCAAACCCCCACCACCATCATCATGCCGGAGGATGCCCCAGTGGTGAAACAGGCCGCCACTCGCGGCTATGGCGCTGAAGTCGTGCTCTATGACCGGGCAGAAGACACCCGCGAAGCCCTGGCCCAGACGATTGCTGCCGAACGAGGAGCCGTGGTGATTCCTCCCTACGACCATCCCCATGTGATCGCCGGACAGGGCACCGCCGCCAAAGAACTGTTTGACACGGTTGGGGAGCTGGATTATTTGCTGGTTTGCTGTGGCGGTGGTGGATTGCTGTCGGGGTGTGCGATCGCCGCCCGTACCCTTTCCCCCCGCTGCCAGGTCATCGGTGTGGAACCCGCCGCCGGAGACGATGCCACCCGCTCCTTCCATAGCCAAACTCTCCAGACCGTCCACAACCCGAACACGATTGCCGACGGTGCCCGTAGCCCCAGTCTGGGCAAACTCACGTTTCCGCTGGTGCTGCGCCACGTAGACCACATGGTCACCGTCACCGACGAGGAATTGCTGAAAACGATGTTCTTCCTGTGGGAGCGAATGAAGCTGGTGATTGAACCGACCGGGGCGCTTGCAGCAGCAGCACTATTGCATCAGAAGGTGGGGGCGATCGGTCGGGTGGGCGTGATCATTAGTGGGGGGAATGTGGATTTGGGGCAGGTGGGGAAGATGTGGGGTGGGTAAATACTCCCCGTAGCTTACGGTTCGCCCACCCCGGTGAACTGGGGCGACTGCTTAAACTGAGTTCATACAGGTGAGAGGGAAAGTGTTTTCCATGCAGAGCGATGCCTTTTGAGTTCAACCGCTGAAGCTGCGATCGCTTCGCAGTTTCCCGAAGGGGTAATCGCCCTCCATACAAGGCATTTACCCAAACCGTCCAATCAGGTTCGGTAACCACGACTTCATGGAAGTAGGCAAACATACGCAGTATATAAGTGAGTGCCACGTAGAGCCTGTTCAAATTCACCCGTTTACGAACTGGGCGAAGAGTTGGAAAGCTCATCCTTGCGGCATGGCCTGCCAGGAACGCAGGTATGACGCGGAATCCTCCTGACCCTCTGGGACAGGACACCCTCAAAAGTCATTTGGATTTACCCTAATCAGTACTAGCACCGGAGAAAACTAGACTATGGCAAAAGTTGTTGGAATAGACCTGGGGACAACCAACTCCTGCGTGGCAGTGATGGAAGGAGGTAAGCCCACCGTTATTGCAAACGCAGAAGGCTTTCGGACGACTCCTTCTGTCGTAGCCTTTGACCCCAAGACCAAAGAGCGTCGGGTTGGTCAGATTGCCAAGCGTCAGGCCGTCATGAACCCCGAAAATACCTTCTATTCCGTTAAGCGGTTCATCGGTCGTCGGTTTGACGAAGTGACCCACGAAACGACCGAGGTTCCCTACAAAGTTCTGAATGTTAGCGGCAACGTGAAGCTGGATTGCCCCGCAGAAAGCAAGCAGTTCGCTCCTGAAGAAATCTCGGCTCAGGTGCTGCGCAAGCTAAAGGAAGACGCCAGCAAATACCTGGGTGAAGATGTGACCCAGGCGGTGATTACGGTTCCCGCTTACTTTAACGACTCCCAGCGTCAGGCCACCAAGGACGCAGGCAAGATTGCAGGTCTGGAAGTGCTGCGGATCATCAACGAACCGACTGCAGCTTCTCTGGCCTACGGTCTCGATAAGAAGAGCAACGAGACTGTTCTCGTCTTTGACCTGGGGGGTGGTACGTTCGACGTATCCATTCTGGAGGTAGGTGATGGTGTGTTCGAAGTGCTGGCCACCTCTGGTGACACCCACCTGGGCGGTGACGACTTCGACAAGAAAATCGTGGACTGGCTGGCGGAGGAGTTTCGTCGCAACGAAGGCGTTGATCTGCGCAAAGACAAGCAGGCTCTCCAACGTCTGACGGAAGCAGCTGAAAAAGCCAAGATTGAGCTGTCCAGCGTGACTCAGGCGGAGATTAACCTGCCCTTCATCACTGCGACTCAGGACGGTCCCAAACACCTGGATGTCACCCTGACGCGCGGGAAGTTTGAAGAACTCTGTGCTGATCTGATCGATCGCTGCCGCGTTCCCGTTGAAACGGCGCTGCGTGATTCTAAGCTCAACAAAGAAGCCATCGACGAAGTGGTGATGGTGGGTGGTTCTACCCGCATCCCCGCAGTCCAGGAAGTTGTGAAGCGCGTCCTGGGCAAAGACCCCAACCAGACTGTGAACCCTGATGAAGTGGTGGCCGTCGGTGCTGCGATTCAGGCGGGCGTGCTGGCTGGTGAAGTGAAGGACATTCTGCTGCTCGACGTGACCCCGCTGTCTCTGGGGGTGGAAACCCTGGGTGGCGTTATGACCAAGATCATCCCGCGCAACACTACGATTCCCACCAAGAAGTCTGAGGTGTTCTCCACCGCAGCCGATGGTCAAACCAATGTGGAAATCCATGTTCTGCAAGGTGAGCGGGAAATGTCTTCGGACAACAAGAGCCTTGGAACCTTCCGTCTGGATGGCATTCCCCCAGCACCTCGCGGTATCCCCCAGATCGAAGTCACCTTCGACATCGACGCCAACGGTATTCTGAATGTCCGGGCGAAGGACAAGGGTACTGGTAAGGAGCAGTCCATCAGCATCACGGGTGCCTCTACCCTGCCGAAGGACGAAGTGGATCGGATGGTCAACGAAGCCGAGCGCAACGCCAACACGGATAAAGAACGTCGTGAGAAGATCGACCTGAAAAACCAGGCAGACTCGATGGCGTACCAGGCCGAGAAGCAAATCAGTGAGCTGGGCGACAAAGTGCCTGCCGCTGAGAAGACCAAAGTTGAAGGACTGGCCAAGGATCTGCGGGATGCGATCGCCCAGGAAGACTTCGACAAGATCAAGTCCCTGATGACCGAACTCCAACAAGCGCTCTACGCCATCAGCAGCAACCTGTACCAGGGTGGCGGCGGTAGCGATGACGGCTCTGGCGGTGGCGGTGCTGGCACTCCTCCGGGAGATGGCACCACAGGCGGCGACGGTGACGACGTGATCGACGCTGAGTTTTCCGAGAGCAAGTAAAACCCATTGAATCTCAGCTATGAATAGGGGCAGGAGGGCATCATCCTCCTGCCCCTTCTTCACAGAAAAGGTTTGAAGTATGCCCTACAGCCAGTTCACCGTCAGTAAGGTTAAGCGAGCCTTTGACTTAACGATTGTTGAAAATGTTCGCTTCTTTCCACCGATTGAACCGATTCAACCCAGTTCCCGACTCGTCAGTGAGTTGGAGGATCTGTCGTGGGCGATCGCCGTCGGTTCAGAAAAAGCCCGTTCAGAGTCGATCGTCTACCCGGTCCTACAGGAAGTACGGCGACTTCTCGATCGCAAAATCAGCCTGTTCTCCGGTAGCGACTTCAATGTTGCCCCTGAGTTGGATCTCAGTGGGCGCATCGATTTTCTGATCAGTCGCTCAATGGAGCAGTTGACGATTGAAGCGCCAGTGGTCATCCTGGCGGAGGCAAAAAAGGCGGACTTAAACGAAGGGTTAGGTCAGTGTATGGCCGAGATGGTGGCTGCTCAAAAGTTTAATCAGACCATGCAAAATCCAATTCTCAGCATTTACGGCTGCGTCAGCAGTGGTACTGCATGGCGATTTTTGAAGCTGGAAGCCCAAACGGTCGTTATCGACCTTACAGACTATCCGTTGCCCCCTGTCGAGCAAATTCTAGGTTTTCTAGTCTGGATGGCGAAAGCAGATTGATCGAGTCCCAGTTTTAGTCTGGCGCGGCG
>JBIKWV010000348.1:0-5437 GCA_044356135.1 Elainellaceae cyanobacterium | reverse complement strand
AATCGACTGGCGGCGGTGGCGATCGTCAAATCCAGCAGGCCATCATCGTAAATGACTTGACCTGCCCCCTGGGCCAGAACCGAGGTGGGAGGGGCGGCGTTGGCAATGGTAATGGCTCCCGCCTGTAGATGATGGGTCTGTCCTTCGGTTTCCAGTTCGACATCAAACAGGGATTGTTCATTTAAGGACTGCCAGCCTGCCATCAGATAGGCCATTGCGCCCCATTGCTGCTTTAATTCCCGCGTGGCCCGCTCGACCATCTCTGCTTCATAGCCTACCCCCGCCAGCAGGATCATGGGGTATCCGTTACAGCGGGCAGCATCTACCGTGCGCCGATAGCCTGCCAGAATCACCTGACACGCCTGCCGCAGCGGAAACAGTTGCGGGAATCCCAGGGCGGCGGCGAAGGCGTTGGCGGTGCCTCTGGGGATGACACCGAGGGGAATTCCGGTACCGATTAACGCGCCTGCGACGGTGGAAACCGTGCCATCTCCGCCGGAAGCGATGACCAGGTTGGCACCGGAGGCGATCGCCTTCTGCGCCAACTCTGCCGGGTTCACATCTGGCGTGGTGATATGGGTGTGCAGATTGAAATGGGGGTCGAGCAACTGTTGGATCAGGGTGAGATCCTGCTCAGCATTGCCCGTGCCCGCGACAGGGTTGAAGATCAGGTGGGCAATGAGGACTTTGGCAAGCTGGTTGGCGATCGCATCTGCTGTGGCCCGGTTCGTCGCCAAAGGCACATTGTGGACGTTGCACACCCGCAGCAGCGCCTGGATGTCCGGTTCATGAGGTTGGGCGTAGAGTGGATCCACCAGGAAGAAGACGGCCACGACAGAGCCAGAACAGACCTCGGCTGCGATCTGGGTATCGCCCCCCACTGGCCCAGACAGCTTGCGTTCAACCGTTAATCCAGTCGCCGCCTGAATTCGTTCTCCCGTCGTTCCTGTGGCAATCAGGCGATAGCGAGAAAGGCAGACCTGGTGCTGAAGCGCAAAGTCTACCATTTCGTCTTTTTTGGCATCGTGGGCAATCAGGGCGATTGTATCCATCATCTCTGGTTTTTAAGTAGGTAGCCTTAATGAATTAAACGGTGTTATAACAACCAGGACGCTCCCCCGGTTGCTAAGAGCTGATTGATGAAGTAATTCCTAAACGTCAGAAGCGCCATCGCTCCTTGATCCCCCCTTGGCCTCCCTTTTTAAGGGGAACATTATTAGACTTTGCTGATTTGAAATATGATTTTTTGATTGTGTGGCGCGCAGAACGCGCCACACAATCAAAAAATCATATCTGGATTAAGCAACGCCGAACATTACTCTACGGCTTAAGTCCCCTTTTTTAAGGACGTTCGGAGTTCGGTGAGGCTCACTCGAGCCGCGAGTGCTCAGCTTTCGGCCCGCGCTCAAGCCGAAGGGTCGAGCCGGGGATTGAGGGGGATCAAAACCTTTGTTTACAAATCAACTCTAAGACTATTCCGGCTCATTCAATGGCAACGGTTCAGATAGAGGTTGAGAGTCCAGGTCAGTTCCTCGGTGCCAACTAACGATCATTCCCGTAATCGGGATCGCCAGAAAAACGCCCAGCAGACCAGCGATGCGCTCACCCACAAACAGGGCAAAAAAGATCAGCACGGGGTTAATCTCCAGTGCTTTACCCATGACTTTGGGGTGTATCAGGTTATCCTGAATTTGCTGCAAAATGACGGAAGCGATCACAACTTTTAATGCCATCCAGTGCCCTTGAGTGACGAACACCAGCACCGTGACAATCATCACACCGAGTGTCGCACCGATGCCTGGAATGGCATCCAGAATACCGACAACCACCGCCAGAATTAAGGAGAACTGTACGCCCAGAAGGGAGTATACCAGGAAGCTGGCGGTGGATAGGAAGATAATCAGCGTGACCTGGGCACGCAGAAAGCCAAGGAAGTTCTTCTGGACGCTGTAGTTGAAGCGCTCCCGGAAGCTGGGCACACCCCGACGGCTTTTGTTAGGCAATAGGCTGAGACAGTTCGCCCACAGCTTTCTGCCGTCGATCAGCATGTAAGTTGCGATGACCAGTACGAAAATTCCGTTAAAGGTGTTAGAAAATAGGCCACCGACCAGTCCCAACCCCGTGCTGAGACTCGATCGCAGCACTGCGGTAATCTGTCCAATATCAATCTGTCGCAGGTACTCCCTGAACGGCAGATTGTTGTTCTGTAAAGCGTTAGTCAAACTTTGCAATAAACTGTTGCCCTGGGTCACAATCTGGAACCCCAGCAGCGTCACAAATGCGATCGCCACCACCAGTGTCCCGATTACGACCAGGGCGATCGCAATCCCCCTGGGCAAATAGCGCGTGAGAAAGCGCACGGGATAGTCCATCAGCACCGCCAGAATCGCCGCAATGGTGAACAGAGCGATGACGCTGTAGAAGTAGCCAATGAGCTGGACGACCACCCAACCGCAGGCAAACAGCAGCAGAAAGCGCAGCAGGGAGTTGTTATTGAGCGATCGCCAGAAATCACTGTGATCGGGCTTTTGCATAGATAAATAGGGGGTCTTGATAAGACTGCATATTACCGCAGCAAATACAGACAGAGATAGAGTTGCCATTTTTTTAAAAACGGCATACGATGTTAACCGTAGCTATCGATACAGAAGAAGCCTCTGTCACTCAAAGATGAGTAAATTTGAGTGCAGGTGAGTACATAAAAATATCTTGAGGCTACTCAATTGTAGAATTGCTTATTCCCTCGCTTCATCAAGGTTTGGGCCTCTGCTTCAAAATACTAATTCCCTGTCCCATAAATACCTGTCCCCTTCACGGGAAATACTCGCTCCCCTACCCCATTACTTTTTTTGATTGCCCGATTGATCAAGCGTTTGGGGACTGAGTACAGACGTAATAAATCCAATAAATCTTACCGGGGGTAGCGCTGGCCTTTTGCTGGGACGCACCTGATATAAGCAGGAAATACAGGACATGAATTTCCTCAAACCCGATGCAATCCTCCCTCGACCTATCCCCGAGTCCGATCTCTGTACTGAATGAGCCTCGTCATTGGGGTGAGCCTTCAGCCAACGCTGAACTCACCCCTTCCCTCAGACGATTCTCCATTCTGGAACTGATCCTGACTGACTTTCGCACCATCTTTGAGCGCGACCCGGCGGCACGAAACTGGCTGGAAGTACTGGTCTGCTATCCGGGATTTCATGCCCTGGTGCTGCACCGATTTTCCCACTGGCTGTACACCCAACGCCTCCCCTTCTTTCCCCGGCTGATCTCCCACATCGGGCGACTGTTCACGGGAATCGAAATTCACCCCGGTGCCACCATCGGCCAAGGGGTGGTGATCGACCACGGGATGGGGGTTGTGATTGGTGAAACAGCGATCGTTGGTGACTACTGTCTGATCTACCAGGGCGTGACGCTGGGCGGCACGGGAAAGGAGACGGGCAAGCGCCATCCGACGCTGGGAAGCCATGTGGTGGTGGGGGCAGGCGCAAAGGTGCTCGGCAATATCCGGGTGGGCGATCGCGCCAGAGTCGGTGCAGGTTCCATCGTATTGCGCGATGTTCCCGCAGGCTGTACGGCGGTGGGAATTCCCGGTCGCAATATTTGCCGCAATACTCCCGAATGTCCGCTCGATCACGGTAAAGTGCCGGATGCTGAAGCCACGGTGATCCGCACCCTGCTTGATCGGATTGAACGCCTGGAGGAACAACTTCAGGTCTTATCCCAAAATTCCGCCCAAATTTAATCCCTTACCTGCTAACGCCTGAGGTATCTTCCTATGCAGCCCGTTTCAAAGCCCGTTCCCCCCAATGCACAGGTGATTCATACGTCGATTGGCGATCGGTGGTTTATTCGACAACGACTGATAGAACTGGAGATTTCCTGTGGGACGTTGGCGAATGGGTTGTTGTGGGTGGATGTGCAGGACGACATTGATTTAATGCTGGTGTGGAGTGTGGTGCAGCAATATACAGCTTTACGGTGGGAGTTGGTGGAGTGGTTGGAAAAATGCTGGAATGCGGATTAGGGCAGGTGAATACGGATGAATACGGATGAACGCAGATGACGCAGATGGACGCAGATGAACGCAGATGAACGCAGATGGGACTGTAGGGGTGCGGCATTCGGTTGATGAGTGATACTCAAGCACAAAACGTGAATGCCGAATGCCACGCCCGCACACATCAGATGTAGTCAAACAAGACCAATACCCAATGCCCCGTCCGTACATCGGTTAATCGTAAAACTTAAGTGATAGTAAACACGAGCAGTAGGGAGAGAATCCAACGGTGGAGAGGTAGAGAGAAAGAGAATTTACTGTGAATAAATGAGGTGTGTGATGAATAGCGATCGCCGTTACGTTCAATTAATCGAATATCTGCGTTCGGAGTTGGTGTTGTCGGAGGAGGCGATCGCTGTGGCTTTGAAGCACCCGGAGTTAGAGATTGCGCCGCTACCGATGATTTTGTGGCAATACGGGTTAGTGACTTTGGATCAGCTCAATACGATTTTTGACTGGCTGAGCGATCGCGCCCTACCCTCCCTGAATACGCTGTTGCAGTAAGGAGACTGGAATGTTTGAAGCGATCGCTGCCCTTGTTCTTTGTTTGATTTGTTCCTTTGGTTACGACCTGTTTGCTGCTCCATCGACTGAAGACGAACATTTCTGATATTCTGCCATGAGGATATTACGCAATACACTTGTTGAATTTTGAATGTTGGGCAATGCCTCTCCGGAGAGGGTTTAGCATTCGGGTATTAGACCCTCAACTTCGCCAGGTTTTGTCTGCCCGAATGCTAAACCCCTACCCATTAATCCATTCACTATTCGCCATTCCTCATCTGCATTCATCCACATTCATCTACATCCATCTACATCCATCTGCGTTCATCTGCGTTCATCTACATTCATCCGCATTCATCTATATTCATCCGCATTCATCTATATTCATCTGCGTTCATCCGCATTCATCTGCGTTCATCTGCGTTCATCTGCGTTCATCTGCGTTCATCTGCGTTCATCTGCGTTCCCACCCCACACCCATGAAACTCACCCAGGGCAAAATCAACGAACTCCTCTCCGAGTCTGCCTGCGAACACAACCACAAAAAAGAGGGCAAGAAAAACAAATCCTGCACTCAACAGGCCCAACCAGGAGCCGCCCAGGGTGGATGTGCCTTCGATGGAGCCATGATCGCAATGGTTCCCATCACCGATGCGGCGCACCTGGTTCACGGCCCGATCGCCTGTGCCGGAAATTCCTGGGGCAGTCGGGGCAGTCAGTCCTCTGGGCCTACGCTTTACAAGATGGGTTTCACCACGGATTTGAATGAAAACGATGTGATCTTTGGAGGTGAAAAACGACTTTACAAAGCAATTCTGGAGATTCACCAAAAATATTCGCCTGCTGCAATCTTTGTTTATTCCACCT
>JBIKWV010000346.1:0-5480 GCA_044356135.1 Elainellaceae cyanobacterium | reverse complement strand
GAATGAAAACCGCTATATCAGTAAACATAACAAACATGAAGCATGATTAGATGTGAGGAAAAATTGAAAACCTTAGAAGCTGCACGGAAGAAACAAATCCTATGGCTTCATGTTCAATCGCGCCTATCTACATAGCTTTTCATCAAAGCAACGTTATTATCCAAGCTGAATCAATTGAACAACACAGTAAAACTACCACTATCACAAAGGAGGCAACGATCAAAGATTATACTGACACAGGAGAGTGAGTGGCCAGATAAGTTACTTGGCCACTTTTGAGTTGTCCTTTACTTCCTTAAGTGTAATCAACGGAAGCAGTTAGCCAGAATGACGTATTCTCTCTGATGTTATTTGAGTCGCAAAGAGGTACTCTAATTTTTTGTTTGAGCTGCTGTTTAGGAGCAGCGATTATATAAGGCTCAAAAGTACTTCTCACGATGCCAAATCGCACACCTGAAAGTTTACTAATCGTTGTCGCAAGATTATTCCTGCCTTTGATTGCCCTGGTTGGCATTTTGGCAGTCGGTTCTCACTGGAGAGTCGCAAATCCAGAGCATTTTTACTATGAACTCAGCTCTCTTAATTTTTTTTATAATCTGCACAACTTGTGGCCGTGGGTACCCAATCTATTTAACGTTGTTCTCAAAGATCGGGTCAGCAGTATTGATGCAATTGTTAATCTCGTCTCATTGTTATCTCTCCTATTGACAATTAATCTTTATACTGCAACCTTTCTTCTGTCGGGTTTCGTCAATATCTTTTTGGGTATCCTCTCTTTCTCTTTAGAAAAGATACTTTGGGGAATCTTGGCGATCGCAACAGGTCTTTTTATATTTGCTGTTCCGGTACTCGTGTGGTTTACAGGGTTCCTTCACTCAATGACTATTTCATATCTTTTAATTTGGGCATTTGTGGGGTTACCCTGTTTGATCGGTGGGTATTGGGTAAACACGAGAGTACTCACAAAGAGCTATATCGCTATTCTTACGCGTGGTTGAGCAGGAGCACTTTGATCAATTGGTTGACCGATCCAATTAAGCGTTCGTGAATTTAGGGATAATGGCGTTTGAAAACACGATTTTCCAGAGGGTAAGGCAGCAATGGCTACGGCAGCAGAGCGATTAAGGATTGCCAGACAGATCCTGAATTGGGAGGCTAGACGCGATTCTCAGGGACGTCTATCGATATACCCGTTACCTCATGGCGACGGGGGTGGAAAATATGAAGTCGCAGGAATTAATGAAAAGTATCACCCAAATGAAGCCAAACGCCTGAAAGCATTCATTGAACAGGGGAGGTATCTCGAAGCAGAGGCATTGGCCATTGCATACATCGCAGACTACACTGATGGCGTTGCAGCCTGGACAGAGGTAACAGGCGTCGAAGCCTTTTTAAGGGATACTTCGTTTAACCGAGGCCCCACAGGTGCTGCTCGCATCTTTCAAATGGCTTTGGGTGTCCCGGTTGATGGTATGGTTGGGCGCTTCACGCTCGAAGTGGCGCGTACAGCAGAATCACGGCCCGTCATACTAATCGAAAAACTACGTCAAGCTAGAGAGCAATACGAACGTGAATGGGTTAGACGCAGTGAATCCAGCCCGTTCTGGCAGGGATTAGTGAATCGATGGAATAAGGCTCGTGATTTTAGTTTGTCGTTAGTGCAGAGTGAAGCTACACCTGAGGGTATGCACGGGAGCCAACGACTGTTCTCAGGAGATGTCCGATTCCTCCAGCGCTTCTTAAAGTCTTCTGGGTTTACCCCTGGTCCAATTGACGGTATCTGGGGTTCCAAAACCAATGGAGCACAGGAGCAGTTTCTTGAAAAGTCTCAGGAAATTGCCAGGGACTGTGGTGTCTTTGACCAGCGATCGGAACAGAATATCTTTACCCTGTTCCCAAAAGCCCAGAAGGAAGCGAGAAATTTTCTGAAGCGTCTGAAGAATGCCGGAATTAACGCTCGCATCATTTCTGGAACCCGTACCTACGCTGTGCAAAATATCTTATTTGCCCAAGGTAGAACACTGGCTGGAACCATCGTGACTAATGCGAGAGGTGGAGAAAGCAACCATAATTTTGGCATCGCGTGGGACATTGGAATTTTTACGGCTCAGGGGCAGTACCTTCCAGACTCTCCCCTCTATGACAAGGCGGCTGAAGTCGGGCTTTCCCCCAATCTAGAGTGGGGGGGGCACTGGCAATCCTTTAAAGACAAGCCCCACTATCAGATGAAAACAGGACTGACGTCTCAGAAATTACGCGAACGGTTTGAAAAGGGTGAAACACTCATCTAGGACGATCGCCCCACACCCAAACTTGCAGGAGAATAACGCAGCGTGGTCGTCACACTTTCGAGCCGAGCCAATTCACAACAGCAACAGGCCATCACCACAACTGAGGGTCCCCTACTGATCATTGCGGGGCCAGGGGCGGGGAAGACCTTTACGCTGGTAGAGCGCATCATTTATCTGATTACCCACAAAAATGTTGCGCCTCAGCATCTTCTGGTTGTGACCTTTACAGACAAAAAAGCCCAGGAGTTAAGAACTCGGATTTCCAGCCGATTGCTGGAAATTGGGGTGCGGTTTAACCTCAACGAAATGGCATTGGGGACATTTCACTCGGTCTGTTTGCGCTGGTTAGACGAGCATCGAGAGTTGACGCGCCTGAAGCGCAATTTCACAATGATGGATTCATTTGAGCAGCAATATTTTCTCTATCGGCGGATCGCAAAATATGAGGCGATCGCCAACAGTCAACTGCTGCTAGGGGACACCAACCAATCTGCCTGGTACAAATCCCAGACGCTTCTAAAGTGGCTCAACGTTGTGACTGAGGAGGGATTAGACCCCCAAGTTCTGGTTGCGGCCAGCGATCCAGAAGTGCGGGTACTGGGGGAGTGCTACACCCTCTATCAACAGCAACTGGAGGCTGCAAATTCCATTGACTTTTCTACTATTCAACTTGAGACGCTGAATTTGTTGCGCCACCAGCCCAGCGTACTGGAACGACTGCAAACCAGGCTGCGCTATCTGATAGTGGATGAGTATCAAGACACCAACACCATTCAGGAGCAAATTCTATTGCTGTTGGCGAGAGGCGATCGCCCCAATCTGTGCGTAGTGGGAGATGATGACCAGGCACTCTACCGCTTTCGGGGGGCCACGATTCGCAACATTCTTCAGTTTAAGGAGAAATTTCCTCCGGGTCAGTGTCAGCAGGTGCAACTAACCACCAATTATCGATCACACCCCGACATCATCGACTTTTATAACCGCTGGATGGCCGACCAGAACTGGTATGAGGGGAGCCAGAAATTCCGCTTTGAGAAGCGCATTGTTGCCAGGGAAGGAGACTTTCCATCGGTGCCAGCAGTGCTGAGGCTAGGGGGTGCATCAGCAGACGAGTGGAACCGGGAGATACTGGCATTTTTGCAGATGCTGCGCGATCGCGGCCATCTCACCGATTGGAACCAGGTGGCGTTTTTGTTTCGCTCGGTCAAGAATGACAGAGTAGTAGCGCTGGCCCAGTTCCTCGAGACGCAGGGCATTCGGGTCTATTCACCGCGATCGAACCAGTTCTTTGACCGGGAAGAAGTACAACTGATGCTTGGGGCATTGATTTTTTTGTTCCCCCAGTTCCCTAACGTCCGCCAATGGTCAGAAGATGTGCATCTTTCCATCTGGGACTATTACGACCAAACGTGTTTTGCTCAATTTGCCCAGGCACTGCGACTGCCAGAAAATGCTGACCTCCTGAAGTGGGTACAGCAGACTGCAAAACGCCATCTGACGCTAGCCGAAAACGCCGACTATGCCTTTTCAGGGTTGTTTTATCAGTTGCTCCAATTTCCCCTGTTCAGCCGCTATCTGGATGAGCGACATCTGCAACAGCAGAATGTCTACGATAGCCGACCGATGCGCAACCTGGCGATCTTTTCGCAACTGATTGGCAAGTTTGAATCGCTCTACAATGTGACTGTGTTGAATCCCCGCTATCTGGAAAAGAATCTCAGAAACCTATTCAACTATTTTTTGCGATTCTTAAAAGAGGGTGGCATTGGCGAGTATGAAGACACAGCAGAGTATGCGCCCAGTGGGTGTGTGTCGTTTCTGACCATTCACCAATCAAAGGGGCTGGAGTTTCCGGTCGTGATTGTGGGGTCATTGGGGGCGAAACCGACCAAACAATATACCGACCTGGATGCAATTCTGGAACGAAGATACCTGCATCGTCCTGCATTTGAGCCGCTGGACAACATGAAATTATACGATTTTCGCAGGTTGTTCTACACCGCTTTCTCCCGCGCCCAAAATCTGCTGGTGCTAACCTGCCAGGAAAAAAAGAGCAAACATCGCAGGTGGACTAGCCCTTCTGCGATCTTCGCTCCCTTCTATGTAGCGCTGCCATCGTGGCGCAGCGATCGCTTCCAGCCTGAGAAGATCTTGCTGGACTATGTGAAGCCAGTTTATATGAAGCAGGAGTATTCGTTCACGTCGCATCTGACACTGTTTGAGAACTGCGCCGAGCAGTATCGATTTTTCAAAGAGCTGAATTTTTCACCCGTTCGAAAAGCACCCATTTTGTTTGGAACCCTGGTCCATCAAACGATCGAAGACATCCATAGAGCCGTCCTCAAGGGCGAAGAGCGGCAACTCTCGGAGGAACGAATCACTCACTGGTGTGAGACTAACTATGTCTACCTCACCAAGCGGGAGCGTGTTTACCTGACCGCGATGGTACAGCGCATTGCCCTGGAACATGTCTTGCGCTATTACCGCCGCAACCGACAGGACTGGACGCGAGTCCGCGAAGCAGAATTAGATGTGTCGCTGGTAAAGGATAGCTACACTTTGACGGGCAGTGTAGACCTGATTCAGGGGGAAGGCGACACTGTTGAGATCGTCTATTTTAAGTCAGAAAAGAAGCCGGATGTGAACCATCCCCAGGATCGCGAAAAACTCGATCGCTATCGCAGGCAACTGGAGGTATATGCCCACATCGTTGAGGAGCGCACGGGGCATCGGGTCAGCCGAATGCATCTCTATTACACCAGCGAAGGGGCTGGTAACCCCTACATCAGCTTTGAGAAAAATCCCCGCTCGATCGCCCACACGATCGCAACTTTTGACCAGGTGGTCAACCGCATTGAGGCCAAAGATTTCAGTATCCACGCTCGCCCTGGAGAAAAGGTCTGTAGGGACTGCGATATGAAGTTCTACTGCGATCGCAAAAATTGGATTTTCCGCCCTTCCTAACCCCCCCTTTCCGCTGCACTTGTCTCCCTCTGCATCTTGATCACACCACGATGATTCTGCGAACATAATCTCACAACCAGGGGCTGGTCAAACGTTGGGAGCAAGGCATTACACAGATCTGTGAAAAACAGTGTTTAGGATCGTGAACAAATTAACCTGTAATTGTTTTTGAGAGAGGGGGGGGGGGGGGGGGGGGGGGGGGCGGCGCGGCGCGCGGGAGTGGGA
>JBIKWV010000345.1:0-5485 GCA_044356135.1 Elainellaceae cyanobacterium | reverse complement strand
AAAATGCGGTAAATCACTATTTATTTGCCTTGAAGGACGGTGCGATCAAGAGTCAGTCTGCAAAAAAATATATAGATTCACTCAAAAGTCCAATCGCAGGATATGATCTTTATTCTTGGCTGTGCATGATCTCTCATCCAAGACAATCATCTACAGCTTTTTGGGACTGCCCTAATGATGAAGGGAGGATGTGGTATCGAAAAACTTGCTACGAAAACAATTTTGTATCTTGGTTACCATATCTTTTACCTCCCCTATCAGAGTTATTGGAGAAGGGACTTAATGTGGCATTATTGAATATCGCAGCAGTGAACCATTTAGGTATTGATGAATTTCGCTGTACCCAGTTCAGTGAGAATGATTACGGACATATAAAGGGGTACAAGCAGGAACGATAGACATTGGGTGAGAGTTGAGCTATCTATCGTTTGCTAGTAGAAAGCAATGAGTAGATATCACATTTGTACATCTAAAGAGATTGGGTAAATTTCAAGCCTCCTCGAATACTTAACGTACAACCATCCCAATTTCTAAGTGTAATTACTCTTAAGCTGTCAAGTGCTCGTAAGTGGGGACTCAAGCGCTTGCTTCGGTGTCGGTTTTGAGGGTTGTTGGTTCGGCGTCGTGGAGGCCGGGAATTACAAGCCATAGCCACATGCGGCATTTGAAGAGGCGCAGGGGGAGGAGTTCTTCGGGGAAGATCTGCTGCCGATGGCCCTGCCAGTGGCCCAGGTGGGCGAGTTGCTGTTTGGCACAGGGGGGACAGAGATCGCCAGGGCGACCTTTGTCTGGGCTGTAGCTGGGATCGTTTGGGTCGAGGGGAGTGGGGTCTGGCAAGCGGCCATGATCTGAGTGGGGGCAGGGTTTGCCGTTCAGCTCTGCGGAAATCATCCCGGAGCAAACGAGGGTGTCTGGGTAGATTTTGCCGTCTGGTGCGATGAAAAGCGCTTTGGGAAGAGGAGTAATGCCGCTCATGGTCGATGCCGATAAGAGATGTTGCGTCAGCAGTACGTCTGATCGCTTATCAGTATAATGAACGGTGGCCGGACATTAGTCAACAGTGGGATTACTTTTCGCCGGGGGTGTCGGGAAATTTGATTGCTGGGCGATGAGTTCCAGAAAGTGGGTAGTGGAGCGATCGGGGTCATACACGCCGTTTTCCCATTCGCTGACGGTCTGCCGTCGTACTCCCAATCGCTGGGCAAACTCAGCCTGGGTCAGCCCCATGTGTTTACGAAGTGCCTGGATTGCGTCCTGCTTCCAGATGATCTCTCCGTCTTTCTGCTGGATGTTGTACTGCGCCTGAAACCGCTGGAAGGCGACTGTTTGCTGACTCAGTTCAACGGACTGAACGTGGTAGCCTGCGTGGACCCATGCCCCTGCTTGCAGGGCACCAGAACTGTCCCGATTGCTCCACCAGTTTTTCTTATTGAAAGCAGAGGCGGGTAGGGGTTCCTCGATCATTGCTTCGATTTCGGAGAAAGTGAGCGTCACTGCTTCGTGACCGCAGCCTTGCAGGCGCTGGAATAACGGGTAGTACTTACTTCCAGGTTTGATGCTCATCCGGGGTAATCAGGCAAAGTCTGATGGAATCGGTGGGATCTCAAAGTCTGAGAATAATTGAGCATGAATGGTGGTGTTTTGCAGAGCATTAACCAACCGCTGGTCTTGCGTCAGGAGAGGGACGCTATAACGCTGTGCAAGAGCAGCATAGCAGGCATCGTAGGCAGAAATGCTGAGGGCCACGCTGAGGGCCAGGGCTTCGAGCATGAGGTCAGCGGTGGGCGTTGGGGTGAAACGGAGTAGTCGGAGGTCGGTCAGGTTGGCCTGGGCTTCTGCGCTGTCGTATAACCCGGCGCGAATGTACTTCCAGGCAATATTGGTGCATTCAACGTAGAACAGGTCTGGAATGTATAGCCGAGCGTCGGGGTCGCTGAGGTGAGCCAAGAGCTGATCCACCTTCGGCGTGAGTGGCTCAATGATCATTTTCTTGATGCCAACACTGGCATCGACCACACACCGGAGGGAATCAGTCATCGGGCACGGTCTTCCTGAAGCAGTGTGAGGGTATCCGGCAGGTGGTGCTGAGCTGGGGAGAAAGTGCGCCGTTGCTCCATGCGCTGGAGAATAGCTGTCTGGGTGACCTGAGCCTGTGCCGCCTCTGGGCTGTTGATCGGCAGCTCTGGCCGCAGGTTGGCAAGCCCCTGATGTCTGGGAGGATTGCGATCGCCTAAAATCCGCTGCAATTCCCGTTGATTCACACCCGCAAACCGACTGGCTGTACTCAAGTTAATCTTCTGCTGCTGAACCAGCAGAATGGCAATTTCGAGCCTGAGATCGGCTTCAGAAATGTGCGCCGTTTGCAAAAACTCATCAGGAATCACCAAACTCATGGTTGAACCTCCTGTTCATTCGATTTACTCAACAACCTCCTCACCCAAAATTATCCGCTCGCCTCGCGCTTTTCTGGATTCGTGAAGTGAGTGAACGGCATTCGGGCAAGAGAGAACAGTACATTTGGTACTCTATAATGCCTGAAAATATCCGAGTTGTCTCGCTTTGCCTCATGCTTGTGTATCGCAATCTCAGAAATAAGCGATCGCTCCAGCCCACAGTACCGATGCACAGGTACTGTTCGTAGTAAACCATATCTTCGGCTCTGTCTCCGCAGCAAGAGAGACCGCAGGGCGGCATCCCCCGGCGGAGCTATGGGACAAGGGGCATGACGCTAACAATGGGGAACTCTACAATCACGATCGCTGTCCAGATACCAAACAGACGAGTCTGCTCCACCATCGTTGATCTGAAGAAATCCTCATGCTGATGAAAAACAAAGTTTCATTGATGACGGGTGCGGTTGCCCTGATGCTGGCGATCGCCCCCCTAACCCCGCTGTTCAGCCAAACTGCCAACGCCAACGATGCACCCGCCCAGTCGGGACGGCAGCGGATGGGACGCCAGGAGCGACTGTTCGATCGGTTGAATCTATCCGATGCGCAAAAGACGAGCCTTCGGGAGATCCAGCGCGAGACTCAGCGACAGATTGAAGCAGTTCTTGGTGAGGAGCGCTTGAACCAGATTCAGCAGGCCCGTCAGCAAGGAGAACGCCCTAATATTACGCTGAGTGCAGAAGACCAGAACCGCATCCGCACCATCCGGCAGAATGCCCGCACCCAGATGGAAGGTGTGCTGAACGAAACCCAGCGCCGCCAGCTCCAGGAGATGCAGCAGCAGCGCCAGCGTTAATCAAGAAGCAATGCCGCCCGCTATGTGGGCGGCATTGCTAATTAGGCTTGTTTCTGTTCCAGCAGCGTCTGGTAGGCAAACGCAAAATCATCCACCGTAATCCGAATCGTGCTGGGGTCTGTCTCACCCCGCCGCCGATAGCGACGGATCGCCTCCAGCGCCGCCTGATTGCTCAACAGCGCCAGATCGGCTCCATTCCAGCCCTCCGTCTGGTTCGCCCAGGACTCCAGATCAACGCCCTCCAGCGGTCGCTCCTGGTTGTGAACATGCAAAATCGAAAGACGGCTCTGGGCATCCGGCAGGTCTACTTTTAACTGCAAATCCAGACGGCCAGCCCGCAGCAGTGCCGGGTCGAGGGCATCGGGACGGTTGGTGGCTCCCACCAGGAGAACGTTGGGACAACCGTGCAGGCCGTCTAACTCGGTCAGGAGTTGTCCCACCAGGCGATCGCCCACCCCCGAATCCCCAAAGGAACTGCCCCGCGCTGGAGCCAGGGTATCGATCTCATCCACAAAAATCACGCAAGGAGCTGCCTGCCGCGCTTTGGTGAAGACTTCTCGCACGGCCTGTTCCGAAGCTCCCACCCACTTGCTCATCAGTTCGGGGCCGTTAACGGCGATAAAGTTGGCTCGTGCCTGGGAGGCGATCGCCTTGGCCAGCAAGGTCTTCCCCGTTCCCGGAGGCCCCCAGAGGAGAATGCCTCTTGGCGCTTTGGCTCCCGTTTGGCGATACAGTTCGGGATAGAGCAGCGCTCCTTCGACGGATTCCTGGAGGGTTTCCTTGATGGCCTCCAGACCGCCAATATCCTGCCAGGAGACGTTGGGGGATTCCACCTGAACGGAGCGCAGTACCGAGGGGCGAATTTCCCGCAGCGCCATCAGAAAGTCGTTCTGGGTGACGGTCAGGTGTTCGGGGACGGCCTGCTTCAGGGAGGGCACCTGTCGCCGCAGGGCGGTGTAGGCCGCTTTCTGACAGAGGGCCTTCAGGTCGGCCCCCACCATGCCAACGGCGAGATCGGCGATCGCCTCCAGATTTACCAGTTGATCCAGCGGCATCAGCCGGGTTTGAATTTTCAAAATTTCCAGCCGTCCTTCGCGGTCGGGGACGCGGAACTGCACCTCACGGTCAAACCGTCCGGGACGCCGCAGCGCCGGGTCAAGGTGATCGGGACGATTGGTCGCCGCCAGAACGATCGTGCCTTTGGTTTTGGTGAAGCCATCCATCAGGCTCAGGAGCTGGGCGACGACGCGCTTTTCGACCTCGCCTTCGACCCTGGAGCGATCGGGCGCAAGGCTGTCAATTTCATCAATGAAGACAATGCAGGGAGCCGCTTTGGTGGCTTTGTCGAACAGGCTACGCAGCCGTCCTTCCGCTTCGCCGTAGTATTTGCCCATAATCTCAGGGCCGACGATGGCAATGTAGTTGACCCGCAGTTCTTCCGCCAGGGCGCGAGCGGTGAGGGTCTTGCCAGTGCCCGGAGGGCCAACCAGCAGCACGCCTCGCGTGGGTTCCAGACCCAATTTTTGCAGCAGGTCGGGACGCTTCAGGGGAATTTCAATCAGCTCCCGCAGCTCCCGCAGAATTTCACCCATGCCGCCGACATCTTTGAGGGTGGCTTCGGGCGCTGTGTCTTCGGGTTCGTCGTCCCAGTCAGCGTAAACCTGTGGCTCAGGGGCAGTTGCGCCAGGTTCAGCGGGAGATTGAGGGGGACGGGGCGATCGCACATCCCGTGGAATATTTCCCTGGCGGGGAATGCTACCCGTGCGCACGCGGTACTGCACATCGGCGCGAATGTCGTCCTTTCCGGTCATCTCGTCTTCCAGGGTCTTCGCCAGTTCCATCAGCGGCTCCAACCCCTTAATAATGCCCCGCTCAAACTCCCGCAAAAAGTCGTCCATATCGCTCACCCAGCGCTGTGCAATCGTAATATACCCATCCTGGAGGGTGGATGATAGGTGGGTTTCCTTCTTGATGGGTACGGGTTCGCGCATCTGTCGAAAGGGGGAGGCGATCGCGCTTAATCTCCGATCGCCGTCAAAATTTGCTCCATCGAAAGCGGCAACTCAGGAAAAACGCCAGAGACAATGCGCTCATCCCCACGAAACTGCTGGAGTTGATATTCGCCGTTTGTGTCCTGCTGGTAAACCAAAAAGGTGGAGCCGATTCAGCACGATGACCCTGACGGGAACGAAATTGAGCTGGTGGAGTACCAGCCGGACTATGCGCTGCGGTAAAACTT
>JBIKWV010000344.1:0-5488 GCA_044356135.1 Elainellaceae cyanobacterium | reverse complement strand
GGCACCCCTCAAAACGGTGATGTCGGCACCCTCACGATTAAGGTGGTTGCCAGAGATCAAAGCAATGCGATCGCAGAGGGAACATTTCAACTGGCGATCGCTGACCTCAACGAAGTACCAACAGTGGCCAACGCGATTCCTGACCGAACCGCCACCGAAGATATTGCTTTCAACTTCCAGGTTCCGGCCAACACCTTCGCTGACCCCGACCTGCCCGACAATACGCCCAGTCTTCAGCTCACCTACAGCGCCACACTGGAGAACGGCAACCCGCTTCCCAACTGGCTCAGCTTTGATCCTGCAACCCGCACCTTCAGTGGCACCCCTCAGAATGGCGATGTCGGCACCTTGAATGTGAAGGTAATCGCCACGGATCGGGGCAACCTGACCGCCGAAGATGTGTTTCAGATTGCGATCGCCAACACCAACGATGCACCCACGCTGGCCAATGCGATCGCCAACCAGAACGCCAGAGAAAACACGGCCTTCAATTTCACGGTTCCAGGCAATACCTTTGACGATGTGGATGTGGGCGATCAGGCGGCGCTTGTCTATAGTGCTACCCTGGGCAACGGCAATCCCCTCCCGAACTGGCTCAGCTTCGATGCCAACACTCGCACCTTCAGCGGTACCCCAACGGCTGGAGACGTCGGCCAGATTGATGTCCGGGTCACCGCTACGGATCGGTCAAATGCATCAATTGCAAATCTCTTCCGGCTAACGATTACCGATAACAATACACCGCCGACAGTGGCCAATGTGATCGCTGATCAGACAGCTACCGAAGATGCCGCCTTTAACTTCACGTTTGCAGCCAATACTTTCAATGAGCCTGATGCAGGAGACTTGCTGACCTACACCGCCAGCCTCAGCAGTGGGGCGGCGCTCCCCTCCTGGCTCAGCTTCGACGCCAACACCCGCACCTTTAGCGGTACTCCGCTGAATGGGAACGTTGGTATGCTTGCTGTGCGGGTGACTGCCACTGACCGTCGCAACGCTTCCGTGTTCGACGATTTCCAGCTCACGGTGAATAACACCAACGATGCTCCCACGGTTGCCAATGCGATTCCCACTCAGACCGTCCAGCAGGATCGTTCGCTGAACTTCCAGTTCGCGGACAATGCCTTCAACGACATCGATGCGGGGGACAGCCTTACCTATACAGCGACCCTCAGCAACGGTGCCCCCTTACCTGCCTGGCTGCTCTTTAACCCTGGCACCCGCACCTTTACAGGCACACCGGGTACCCGTGATGTGGGTACTGTCACTGTCCGGGTCACCGCCACCGACAGTGCCTCGGCCTCGGTGTTCAGTGATTTTTCCTTGAGGGTCGATAACGTCAACGATGCTCCGGTCGTGGTTACCCCGATCACCAATCAATCTGCCACCGAAGACACCCCCTTTAGCTTCCAGTTTGCCGACACCACCTTCAATGACCCCGATGGTGACCCCATCACCTACAGCGCTACCCTGACCAACAATCAGGCGCTCCCCTCCTGGCTCAGCTTCAATAGCGTAACCCGCACCTTCAGCGGCACCCCCACCAACAGCGATGTCGGCACGATCAGTGTCAAGGTGACTGCCAGAGATGGCGGCAACCTGTCAGGCGAAACAACCTTCCAGATTGCGATCGCCAACACGAACGATGTGCCAACAGTGGCTAATGCGATCGCCGACCAGAGTGCTGCCCAAAATCAGGCGTTCAGCTTCACAGTTCCGGCGAATGCCTTCAACGACATTGACGCGGGGGACACCCTCACCTACACCGCCAGCCTCAGCAACGGTGCAAACTTACCCTCGTGGCTCAGCTTCAATCCCAGCACCCGCTCCTTCAGCGGTACCCCCAGCGGCACCGATGCGGGCACAGTGAGTGTGCGCGTGATCGCCAGCGACGGTGGTGCTTCGGTGTTCGATGATTTCAACTTGACCGTGAATCGGGTGAATGGTGCGCCTACGGTGGCTAACCCGATTACTGCTCAGGCTGCGATCGAAGATGCTCCCTTCAACTTCCAGATTCCTGCCAATGCTTTCAGCGACCCCGACAGCGACCCGCTGACCTACACAGCCATACTCTCTACAGGCGGTTCTCTCCCCTCCTGGCTCAGCTTCAACGCGGCCACGCGCACCTTCAGCGGTCTTCCTGCAAACAGTGACGTGGGCAGTATCAGCATTAGAGTCACCGCTAGAGATGGTGCTGGCCTGTTTGCAGAAAATACCTTTGGCCTCACGATCGCCAATACCAACGACGCGCCCACCGTCCGCACCCCCATTGTCAACCAGACCGCACTCCAGAGCAGCGCCTTTAACTTCACCGTTCCGGCCAACACCTTCGCGGATATCGACGTGGGCGATCGCCTCACCTATAGCGCTCGCCTGGAGGATAACGCCCCCCTGCCTGCATGGCTGTCCTTTGACGCCAACACAGGCCGTTTCTTCGGCACTCCCGGTCGCAATGACGTGGGCACTCTGCGGCTGAAAGTGATTGCTATCGACACCGGAAATGCTGCTGTGGAAACAGTGTTCCAACTGGCGATCGCCCCCTCTGACACTGCTCCGGTGCTGTCTGCTCCCCTGGCTGACCAGACGATTAACGAAGACAGCCCCTATACGTTCACCATCCCCGACACCGCCTTCACCGATAACGATGCGGGCGATACCCTCACCTACCTGGTGGGGCAGACCAACGGCAGAGTCCTACCCTCCTGGTTAACCTTCGATGCGGCCACCCGCACCTTCAGCGGGATGCCTCTGAACGCCGATGTAGGCAGTCTGGATATTCGCGTGACGGCCAGCGATCGCACAGGCAAGTCTATCTCTGACGACTTCCGGCTGACCATTGCCAACGTTAACGATGCGCCCACCGGACTGAACCTCAGTAACACCAACATTTCCTCAAACCTGCTGCCGGGGGATAGCGTGGGTGTGTTGAGCGCGATCGACCCCGACCAGGGCGAAACCTTCACCTATTCGCTGGTGTCGGGCGTCCCGGATAACGAGACTTTCAGCATCATCAACAACGATCTGCGGCTAGGCGCACCGCTGATCGACCCGCATACCAGGTCTAGCTACACCATTCGCATCCGAGTGACCGATCGGGATGGGCTGCCCTATGAGCAGGATTTCAATATCGGGCTGATCGTGGGCAGTGCTCCTACCGATATCAGCGTTAGCAGTCGGGCGATCGCCGAAAACCTGGCGGCCAATAGTGCGATCGCCACCCTCAGTACCGCTGATATCGACCCAGATGAGGCATTCACCTACACGCTGGTGACTGGAACTGGAGACACCGACAACGCAGCCTTTGAGATTGTTGGGAATCAGATTCAGATCAGGCAGGTGCCCGACCACGAAACAAATAACTCTTATAGCATTCGGGTGCGCAGCACTGACCGGGGCAGGCAATCCGTTGAGAAATCCTTTGTGTTTAACGTCATCGATACCAATGAGGCACCGACTGATGTGCGGCTAAACGGTAGCAGGATTGCCGAAAATTCCCCGATCGGAACCGTTGTTGGCACTTTTGCGACCACTGACCCCGATCTGGGGGACAGCTTTACCTACAGTCTGGTGGGGGATGCTGCTGACAATGCTGCATTTACCATTGCAGGTAACCAGCTCCGTCTGGCTATTTCTCCTGACTTTGAGGCTAAATCCAAATACGATATCCAGGTTCGCAGCACCGACCGGGGAGGCCAATCCACCGAGAAGACACTGACCGTAGACATTCTGGATCAGGTTGAAGCGGCAACCGTTACCCCCAACTCTCCCACAGTACCTGCCCTGGATCTGAATGGCCCCACTGCTGGAATTGACTTCTCAGCGTCTGGCCTGCTGGGGTTCTCAACAGGGCTGGTGAGCAGCAGCGCCACCCTCGGCGACAGCGACAGCCCCAATCTGGCCTCCGGTCTGATAGTGATCTCCAACCTGCTGAACGGCCCCCAGGCCGAAATTCTTCAGGTAGACACGACAGGCACGGGTTTACTGGCAGAATACAACCGGGAACCAGGCGTCCTGAGCCTGACTGGATCTGCCTCTCTTGCGACCTACCTGCGGGTGTTCCGCAGTGTGATTTACCGCAACCTGGCGCTCACACCCAACCCTCAACCCCGCACTATCTTGTTTATTGCCAATGATGGCAGAAACAGCAGCCCGGTTGCCCGCACGACCCTTTCCTTTGACACCACCCTGATGGTGGATACGACCGAAGGCGACGATGCTTTCCTCTCCACGACCCCCAGCAGTGACGTGATCGCTGCAAAAGGCGGTAATGATGTGGTCTCCGCGATGGTGGCGGGTCTGCAACAGGGCGATCGCATTGATGGTGGCGCAGGCTTCGACACCTTTTTCCTTCTGGATGGCACCAGCGCAGTGGAGGTCAACACTGCCAACTTGAATCAGATCTCTGGAATTGACCCCCATACAATAGTGGCCAACTTTGAGCGGTTTGACTTCAGCCGACTCCAGAGTGGCGTCCGAATGAGCGGAGGCAACAACGCCGACCAGTTCGTTGGTGGCGCGGGCAGCGATTTGCTGTTCGGTGGCGGCGGTGATGATGTGCTGGTTGGCAACGCCGGGAATGACACCCTGAACGGAGGAGTTGGGAACAACTGGCTGATGGGTGGCAGTGGCGACGATATCTACGAAGTAGTGGATGCAAGCGATCGCATTGTTGAGAACTGGAACGAAGGCAATGACACCGTTCTGGCCGCCGTCAACACCGTCCTGCCCAATAACGTCGAAAACCTCACGCTGACGGGATGGGCCACCAACGGTACCGGAAATACGCTGAACAATCTGATCACCGGGAACCAGTTCAACAACATGCTGATTGGCGACCTGGGGAATGACCAGTTGAGAGGCATGGAGGGGAACGACCAGCTTCTGGGCGGCAATGGTGACGATTGGTTGAATGGCGGTATGGGTACCGATATGCTGACGGGCGGCGCGGGCCGCGATCGTTTCATGGTCTCAGCATCTCCCGGCGCGGGCAACGATACACTGGTGGACTTTAATCCCACCGACGATACGATTCTGTTCTCTAACAGCGGCTACGCCCGCAATATTGCGCCTGGAGCGATCGCCCCCAATCGTTTCATCTATGGCTCCCGTGCGTTGACCGTTAACGAGCGGTTCATCTACAACCGTGGGTCTGGTACGCTGTTCTTCGATCCTGACGGCAGTGGATGGATGAGACAGATTGCCATTGCAACCCTGACGCGATCGCCCCTGATTACCGCAGCAGACATCATCGTGACCACCTGATCAACCGGATTCGGTTTACCCCCTCCACAAGAGGACGCGCGGCTCAGCCGGAATACATAGAGTAGAATTCTGAACTATCGGAATTCTCCCCGCTATCCCATTTTTACTGGAGTTTTGACTATTTTCCCTGCAATGCCGCGAAACGCTCTCTTAGAGAGCGTTTCGCGGCATCTTTAGTTTTAGCGCCGATTTTTCCTGAAGCGCTGACGCAGTCAGCGCTTCAGGA
>JBIKWV010000343.1:0-5506 GCA_044356135.1 Elainellaceae cyanobacterium | reverse complement strand
ATCGCATCAGCCCTCCCGGTGGCACCTGGGACAGCACCGACAACGGCCTGTACACCATTGCCCTGCGCTCCTCTCAGGTGCGCGACATCAGCGGTAATTTTGCGCTCGCCGCTGATATCGGCTCCTTCACGGTCACCATTCCTACAACCCCACCATCCGGGGCAACTATCTCCTTCCCCAGCTTCTCCAGCGTTGCTGGCCTCGATTTCAACGGTGTGTCGGGTCAGTCAGGGACTGCACTGCGTCTGACGCCCGCAGTTGGCTTCCAGGCGGGCAGTGCCTTCTTCGATACGCCGCTGACGATCACCGCTGATACCTCCTTCCAGACCCAGTTCCAGTTCCGACTCACGGGTGGCACAGGTGGAGCCGATGGCTTTACTTTCATGCTGCAAAATAGCCCCGCTGGTGCTGGGGCGATCGGTGAGCGGGGTGGCAGTCTCGGCTACGACATTCGTGAATCTGGCACTGGCTCCCGAATTGTGGAAAGTCTAGCCATTGAGTTTGACACCTTCGCCAATCCGTGGGACACCAATGGTAACCACATCTCTGTCCTGCGCGATGGCGATGTTACAACTCCGCTGGCAACCACTCCCATTGGTGTGCCCGACCTCAACAGCGGTGATTTGATCAACACCTGGATCGAGTACAACGGTGCAATCAACCGTCTCGATATCTACGTCTCGACCAGCCCTACGCGCCCTGCTACTCCAACTTTGTCCCACACCATTGACCTGGCTGAAGTGGTCGGTGTTCAGGCATTTGCCGGGTTCAGTGGAGGTACGGGTGGTGGGTTCAACGCCCACGACATCACCAGCTGGACCCTCAGCACCTCCACGGGCACAACACCACCTCCAGTAGACACCGCTCCGCCCACTGCTGCCGCCACTGCCGCCACGCTGACCACCGCAGGGACCTCTCCCTATACCTTCACCGTTACCTATACCGACAACGTTGCGGTAGATGCAACCTCGATCGGCGGCACGGGTCTGCCCAGTGACAGCGATATCGCCGTCACCAATGCTGCCGGAGTAACTCAACTGGCCACCCTGGTCAGCGTCACTCCTGCTGGAAGTGGTCCAGTTCGCACAGCCACCTATCGCATCAGCCCTCCCGGTGGCACCTGGGACAGCACCGACAACGGCCTGTACACCATTGCCCTGCGCTCCTCTCAGGTGCGCGACATCAGCGGTAATTTTGCGCTCGCCGCTGATATCGGCTCCTTTACGGTCACCATTCCTACAACCCCGCCGCCATCTGGTACCACGATCTCCTTCCCCAGCTTCTCCAGCATTGCTGGCCTCGATTTCAACGGTGTGTCGGGTCAGTCAGGGACTGCACTGCGTCTGACACCCGCAGTTGGCTTCCAGGCGGGCAGTGCCTTCTTCGATACGCCGCTAACTATCGCTACTGATACCTCCTTCCAGACCCAGTTCCAGTTCCGACTCACGGGTAGCACAGGTGGAGCCGATGGCTTTACTTTCATGCTGCAAAACAGCCCTGCTGCCGCTGGTGCGCTTGGAGAACTGGGTGGAAACCTCGGCTATGACTCTCCTGGGTTCCCAGGTGCCCGAATTGTTCAAAGTCTGGCGATCGAATTCGACACCTATCGCAACGCCTGGGACACCAACGACAACCACATCTCCGTTCTGCGCGATGGTGATGTGACGACAGCACTGGCAACCACGGCTGTGGGTGTTCCTGACCTCAACGGTGGCGATTTGATCAACGCCTGGATTGATTACGATGGCACGACGGACGAACTCGATATCTATCTCTCGGCTGTCACGACTCGTCCTGAAACCCCAACGCTGTCTCACACCATTGACCTGGCTTCGGTGGTCGGTGCTCGCGCTTTCGCCGGATTCAGTGCAGGCACTGGGGGCCTATTCAACGCCCATGACATCACAAGCTGGACGCTCAATACCACGACGGGTCCGTTAGTACCGGCCAGCCGAATTGCGCTAAGGGACAATGCCACCATCTTCGTCAGCGAAGGAGCTGGGTTTGCCACCGTCACTGCGATTCGCACAGGCAACATTCAGGAGCGCGTCACGTTTGAATACACAACTAACGAACTGGGGGGCGCGGGTTCTGCAACGGCCAATGTAGATTATCTCCAGCCAACCTTCGGTGGCAGACCCAACACGGGACAGGTGGTGTTTGAAATCGGAGAGACAGAGAAGGCGTTCACTATCCCAATCGTTAATGATGCCTTACCTGAGGGGAACGAGTCCTTTGCTATTGGTCTGCAAAACCCCAGCTCCGGTTCGCTGGGCGCACCTCGGACTGTATTGATCACCATCATTGACAATGATGTGCCGAACACGGTTTCGTTTACGGCCCCAGCTGTTTCCGTTTCTGAAGGTGGATCAACGGTGACCCTGATCGTGGAGCGCACCGGCGATATCAGCGGAACGGCCACGGTTGACTTTGTCACCAGCAACGGTACGGCGATCGCCGGCTCCGATTACACGGCCACTTCAGGAACCCTGACCTTTGGCCCCAATCAGCTGACTCAAACGATCCCGATTTCACTGCTGGAGGATCTGACAATCGAAGGTAACGAGACTTTTACCGTGACCCTGAGCAATCCGGTGGGCATTGGTCTCGGCAGTCAGACGACCTCGACAGTGACCATCCTGGACAACGACCTGGCGCTGGGCACGCTGATCCGCCGCACTGCGGTGACCGGTCTCTCCGAACCCACCACCATCGACTGGACACCGGATGGTCGATATATGCTGGTCGCCCAGAAAAATGGGGTGGTGCGAGTAGTCGATAACGGTACCCTTCGCTCAACGCCCCTGGTGGATATCTCGGATCAGGTGAATGGCACGCGCGATCGCGGTCTGCTCGGTCTGGCGATTCACCCGCAGTTCCCCACCGTTCCCTATGTCTACCTGGCCTACACCTACGACGACCCCGTGGCCACCGCTGGTCTGACTGGATTGGCTGGCCCTGATGGCAGCGGGAACCGCCCCTCTCGCCTGTCTCGAGTCGAGGTTGACCCTGCCACCATGCAGGCAATCCCAGGGACACTGGTCACGCTGGTGGGTAGCAATAGTATCTGGGCTTTCACCAGCCGCCCCGATCTCAATAGCACCGGGGATGATAGTATTCCACCCTCTGGCATTGTCAACGGTACGACCATCGTTGCTCCGCCCGAATTGATTGAATTTGGGCTTCAGGACAACGACCCCATTACCCCCGGTATCCAGAACGGGAACATTCGGGATTACATGGCGATGGACAGTGAGTCTCACACCATCGGCCAGGTGGTGTTTGGTCCTGATGGTTACTTGTACCTGACCAACGGAGATGGCACCTCCTACAACTTTATGGACCCCAGAACGGTGCGTGTTCAGGATCTGTCTAACCTATCGGGTAAGGTGATCCGGATTGACCCCATCACCGGAGCAGCGGCCCCAGGAAACCCGTTCTTCGATCCAGGGGATGACCCCTTCAGCAACCGTTCCAGGGTGTTCCAGTATGGTCTGCGCAATCCCTTCCGGTTCACCTTCGACCCGGTGACCTCCCTACCCGTAATCGGGGATGTGGGCTGGAGCTCCTGGGAAGAGATCAACACCGGATCGGCGGGGGCAAACTTTGGCTGGCCATACTTCGAGGGACCCGACGGCGCAGGTGCGTATAGTGGCCTATCGCTGGCGCTGGCATTCTACGCAAACGGCAACCGCAACGTGATTGAAGCAACGACGCCGCCAACTTTCGATGCACCCGCTGTACTCCCAATTTTGCCCCGCAGACATGGTGCGCCTGATTTCGCCAGTTCCATCATGGTGGGCGATTTCTACAACAGTGACACGCTGATGTTTGGCGACATCTATGGTGGTACGTTGTTTGCAGCAACGCTCGATGCTTCCCGCCAGATCACAGCCGTCCAGGTGTTCGATTCCAGCATTCCCTTCATCGTGGATCTGGAAATGGGACCGGATGGACTCCTGTACGGAGTTGACCTGGTGTCTGGTACGATTTTGCGGTGGACGCCTGCTTAATTGTGTCTGCTAAAAAGTAGACCCACTAAAAGCTGTGCCATCCATTACGTGGATGGCACAGCTTTTAGTGGGCTAAGGACTCGATCGCCGTTTTGCAACCTCACGCTGCAATTTCAGCAGATAACGATCGCCAATCCCCACACTCATCAATCCCTCGACCGTTTGCTGCAAATAGTCAGCACAGGGGCCGAGCTGACCATGGGCAGTGGCAATGTGGTGAATCACCGTTTCCAGGGGCAGTTTTCCGGCGTAGCTGGGGTGCTGATGGTTGATGGTGAAGGCGATCGCCCGCACAACCTGCTCGCCATAGAACACCTGCACCCAGCGGGGCACGTAGGAGCCAACAATCATCTCCCGCCGCCACATCAGCAGGAGTTCGGTGGCAATATCCCTGGTGGCGATTCGATAGGCAATTCCCCGGCAACTGCCGCCCCGATCTAATCCCAGCACCAGACCCGGATTCTCCTGGCTACCGCGTCCGAGGGGAGTCCACAGACAAAAGCTGCGGTGCCAGCCGTAGATGTTGCCGACCTGGCGATCGCAGTGGTGAAACACCGGATTCCAGATCAGTGAACCGTAGGCAAATACCCACAGGTCTGCATCGGGTGGATGGTTTTCCAGGGTTTCATCGATCGAGGTTTGCAGCTCCTCCTCAGACCATACGTGCAGGTCTAATCCTGACTGAGCGATAAGTTGTTGAAACCGTCGAGATTCGAGATCGCTCCGGGTGATCGTCATTCTGAGCCGCTTTGCATTGAACAGCACAACATATCAAAGTTATACAGCGCTTCGCAAGCGGGTGAGGTACAAAGTTTTTTTGAGAGCCGCGCGGCACGCGGCTCTCAAAAAACTTTGGTTCTCTCTCAGTGTGAAGCGCTGTAGGCTCCGTCAACCAGAGCAGGAACACTGTCACTGATATTTAGTTCTGCTGCCAATTCGACATCCTGTTCAAAGCCGCGCTCAATCAACTCCTGACCGGAGCCACACTGCTGAAGCAGGGATTTTAGTTGATGCTGGACTCCCTGAAAGGCGATCGCCGCAGCCTCTGCTTCTGGCAATTTGTTACCTTCGAGGGAACTGTTGACATCCTCCCCACCCTGTAGAGGGATGGGGATGCCCAAAATCACTTCTGAGATTTCCTGCTTCTTCGCAGTTGCCCTCTAGACTCATGCCTATCAGGTCTTACACTCGCTCCACAGGCTGCAACCGTGTGTCCCACGGCCAGAATATTCTGAGCGGCATTCACATCCCGGTCATGGTGCCTCCCACAACTGGGACACTTCCACTCCCGGACGCTCAACGGCAACCGCTCAACATCGTAACCACAGTTCCCACAGCGTTTAGAGCTGGGAAACCACGGGTCTATCTTCACCAGGTTTCGACCATACCACCTGGCTTTGTATTCCAGTTGCCTGACCATCTCTCCCCACCCAGCATCACTGATGGTACGGGCAAGTTTCCGGTTCTTGACCATGTGCTTCACCGCCAACGAC
>JBIKWV010000008.1:0-18304 GCA_044356135.1 Elainellaceae cyanobacterium | reverse complement strand
CGGACTTCAGAAGGCATCTGCCGATGCAGTTTCTGTGAGAAATCCAACTCATCAATATAAGGAGCAATTCTCATGGTTACTGCAACTGCACAACGCAAATCCGCAAAAACCACTCCTCGCAAGGCACCCAGGCACGTCCCAGCGCTCCAGCGGGTGATCCCCTATCAGGAGAAGGTTCGACTGATGGTGATTGAAGTGCTGCGGGAAGAGTCTGGACGGGAACTGGCGGCATCGGCTCGATTCAATCAGCAGGAGTTTGATTGGGAACAGCACAACGCCCAGTTCCGTACCGACTATGCCGAAACCCCGCTCCGGGAACTGCTGACCTACGCTCGCAAGCTCTACGGTTTGCAGAATCTGGATGAGGTGCACGGTTCCTGCGGAGAGCTTCGCTAACGCCGTGCAGCCCACAAAGCGACCCGCACCGAACGCTTGAATGCGCTGAACGGCTTGAGTACCGCAGCGGACGATGCGGATGATGACATTGAAGTCGATCTGGAAGAAGACATCAATCTGGACGACTGATTCCTGAATGGCTTCAGTAACTAACCCTGACACCCCGGTGATGAATCGGGGTTTTTCGTTGCCACCCGCCCACCCGCAATTGTCCAACAACTGTTGGATAATTAACGGCATTCTGTCCAAACCCGCAAATTTTGCCTTTAACTGCAAGGTATAGTGAGAACTGCCTCAGTTCATCTGTACCCACATGAGCATAGACTTCCTATCCAGTGACTACGACAGCTTCCTGAGCGAGTTGAAGGAGCGGATTCGCAGCGCCCGGGTGCAGACCGCCTTTGCAGTCAACCGGGAACTGATCCTGCTCTACTGGCAGATTGGACAGGAGATTCTGAAGCGGCAGCAGGAGCAGGGCTGGGGAGCCAAGGTCATTACCAGGTTAGCGAAGGACTTGCAGAAGGCGTTCCCGGAGATGAAGGGCTTCTCTCGCACCAACCTGCTCTACATGCGGGCTTTCGCGGAAGCCTACCCCAATGAGCAATTTGTCCAGCAGGCCGCTGGACAAATTCCCTGGTTCCATAACTGTATGCTGCTGGACAAGGTGAAAGACCCGGAGGAACGGCTGTGGTATATCCAGCAGACGATTCAGCACGGTTGGAGTCGAAGTGTTCTGACTCAGCGTGTGGAGAGCGGGCTGTATCGGCGGCAGGGGGGAGGAGTGCTGACGAATTTCAGTGAAACCCTTCCTCAACCGCAGTCAGATTTAGCACAGCAAATTCTGCGCGATCCGTATAATTTTGACTTTTTAAGTTTAGGGAACGAAGCCCAGGAGAGGGAGCTTGAAACGGCTTTAATTCGCCATATTCGAGAGTTTCTATTAGAAATGGGCGTTGGCTTTGCGTTTGTGGGCAGTCAATATCCAATACAGGTCAGTGGTAAAGAATACAGACTCGATCTGTTGTTCTACCATTTTCGTTTGCATTGCTTTGTCGTGGTCGATTTGAAGACGGTTGAGTTTGAACCTGAGTTTTCGGGGAAGATGAATTTCTATGTTTCAGCGGTGGATGATCTGTTACGCAGTCCGGTAGATAATCCCACGATTGGGATTATTCTGTGCAAGACACAGGATCATACTGTTGTGGAATACGCGCTGCGGGATGTGAATAAGCCGATTGGCATTTCAACCTATCAGCTTAAGAATGCTCTGCCGGAATCGCTGAAGGGGAGTTTGCCAACCATTGAAGAGCTGGAAACACAGTTGAATATTTTGTCTGTCGAGATTGAAGACGAAGATGCAGAGTAGAAGCTGGCATTTTATGACCAATGGCACAACAAGCTAAGGGCTGCTGGCTGAGCGGAGTCGAAGCCAGCCTCTCACGGGTAGAATCGTTGCCTTCGACTCCGCTCAGGCAACTGCCGCTTGGGGAACCCAGAAGTTTCTTTAGGGGAGCCTAATTGTCCAGCAGGCTGCTGGACAATTGCGCCCCATTCAAATTCAGTTGGCAGCCACAGGCTCACATCCAACGCCACCGAAGGTGAGAATTCCTGGGCTTGCAGATCTGCCAGTGACCAGCTCATGAATCTGCTGATTGGTGAGCTGTGTGGGCTTCACTTCGATCGTGGTTTTGCCGCCTCGATTCACTTGGATGATGGTGTCTGCGGAGTAGAACTGCTCCTGAGAAGGCTGGGAGTAAGCAGGGTAGCATCCTCTTGAGGCGATCGCCAGATCAAAAATGCGATCGGCATCGTAGGCTTTCCGTTCGGCTTCACTGAACACCGCCTGTTCGCAGCCCTCCGAGTAGACCTCACCCACATCGGGATTGCTGCGATCGGCTTCCACCAACACATAGGCAAGCTGGCGATCGCGGCAGTACTGCACCATGACGCGGGCAAACAGCGATTTGCCCACACCGCCTTTCTCACCGTCAATAAGCTGGTGTTGCGATGCCCAAACATCAGCACCGCCAGCGTCTGTTGCTGAAACCACTCTGCCCCGTTCTGCGTCACCCGCGCCATCGCCAGACCACCCCCTTCTGGGCGGCACTCAAAGGTTTCGAGTTTGACCTGGAGACGGTTGCCCCGAAAGCTGTAGTTCTTGAGATGTTGCTTCAGGAGCTGCTGGAGGCGTTGGGCGTTCTGGTATTCGCTGTAGGGTAAGAGGGCAAAGATAGCGACGGAAAACCTGCGGGGGAGGTCGGTTTGCTGGGCGATCGCCCCAACAGCCGCCATGACTTTGTACAGCGCCCGCTCGTATTTCACCTCATTCATCCGCACCGCTGCCAGAAATTGTCGCGCCAGGTAGCCCACCACCTGACACTGCTGACTGCCGCTGCACTGGAGCCACACATCATCTTCGGGACGGGTCACGCCCAGGTTGCCTCTGGTGTTCAGGTACGCCTCAATCGAACCGGAGCTGAGTTCGATGACCTCCGGCTCCATCAGCAGCAGGCGAGGTTTGCCGTCGGGCAATTGATAAATCACTTTGCTGAGGGAGGAGCCTGGATCGAAGGTCAATGTGAGGTCAGGCATGGGGGAATTGCGGAATGAGGTGAGCGCTCCCTCAAGGTAGCGATCGACCCTCTCACACTCATCATCCAGTTGGACAAAATCAAAACGCCTGAGCTGCTATGCCCACAGAGTTGCACAGGCGATCACGATTCACCGCATTAACCCACATTCGGCCACGTTTTACACCCTATCTCAGCCGGAAACTTTTCAATAAAAGGAGCTTATTGACATCAGATTCCCGCATTCTTCCACAGATTTCTCACTCTCTCTCACACTCATCCACATACGGTCAGGGTAATTCCAGAGCTGGAAAAACGGGATGAATCGGAGCAAGCCATGTTTGGATGTATATTTATACGACAGCAAGAAGCCAAGAGTCACCAGTTCCAGGGAAATAGCCCTTTCACCTGGTTGCTGGATTCCTTCACCGTATCGACGATCTGTTGATCGCGTTGCTGTTGGTTTCCTTGAATGTCTGTTCGCCGCAACTCGTGGGTTGCAGCCACTTCACCCACAATGTAGGCAGACTGAACATCTTGAGGAAGTGTCATGCGATCGCCCTGTCGTCCTCCTGTTTCCCGGTAGAGGTCTTCGGGTCGGCACCCAAAGAGTTCTTGGGTCATCTCTGCTGTCGATCGCTCCTGCGCTTTGTTGCTGCCACCTTTGTCCTGGATAGTTTTGGTGAAGTCCTTGCGTACCGTGGCACCATCAACCCGTCCTCTAACCGCCTGCGATTGCCCGAACAGATCCAACTGAGATTCCTGTGAGTTCTCCGGTTGCTCGTCGCTCTTGAACCAGTTCAAAAAACCCATGTGCCTGTTCTCTCTCCCGCGCAGTGTAGTCCCGATACAGTAATTCCAATCCCAGTCGGATCAAGTCCAGTCCCTCCGGCAAAGTCAGCCATTCGTCAAAGATCTGGTGACGGTAAGGGTAGTCTTCGCGGTCTGGAGTAAAGTTGAAATCATAGCGGATCAGGCGATCGGCATCCAGCAAACCAACGCGAGAATGGAGCGCAGCGTAACGGCAAAATGCCTTCTCCCAGGTGCTTCGTTTCCGTAGATCGCCAAACTCCTGACGAATCCCCTGCTTAAAATTCTCAGGTTGCACCAGGGCATCACCGTAGTAGGTGGTGTAACCCTCCCATAAATCCTGTACCTGTGCTTTTAACTCCGCCAGCTTCATGGTTCAACTCAGAGAGACAGGGTTTCTCGTACCCTGATTTTACCCTGAAGTTCGATGGCGGGATAGAAATCGCCATCTGGTGGATAATTTGCAGGCGCGTTGCACCCAAAACTGAAGAGGTATGATTCCTTCTGCCTCAGCTCACCGGAATGCCCCCTGAGAAACGTCCTGTCAAATTTCACATCTCGCTCAGTACTGAGGAAAAAGAGCAGGTGTGCCGCATGGCAGCGGAGAACCATTTGAGTATGGCAGAGCTGTTTCGGGCAAAAACGCTGAAGCATCGATTGCCCCGGCGTGTCACCCAAATTGCAGGGCTGACCTACTGGGAATTGACCCAAATCAGCAGCGCCCTGAGCCAGATTGCGGAGGCGATCGCTACTCCTTCATCTCAGCATCCAGTCGTTGTCGTCGATCAGAAGCTGCTGAATCAAACCGTTGCCCTCCTCAGCCAGGTGCGACGGGAACTGACTGACCTGGACTACACCCCAGAAGTTGAGGATGAACCGTGATAGGGAAGCAGATCAAAGGTCGAAGCTTCAGTAAGCTGCTTGCCTACCTGTTGGGCAAGGAGGGAGCCAGGGTGATTGGTAGCAATATGGAGGGGAGCAATCCGCGTGAGCTGGCAGCGGAATTCCGTTTCTCCGAGCGGTTGAATTCCAGAGTTCAGCGGGTGGTGTATCATGCCTCGCTGAGTCTGCCTCCTGCGGAACACCTGGAGGATGATGCGTGGGGGGCGATCGCCCAGAAGTACCTGCACGCAATGGGGTTTGATATGAACCAGTATGTGGTGGTGCGACATACCGACCGAGAGCATGACCACGCTCACATTGTTGCCAGTCGCATTCGGTTGGATAGCACCACGGTTTCAGATAGCTGGGATTATCGCCGGAGTGAAGCGGTCATTCGGAAACTGGAGCAGGAGTATGGGTTGCAATCGGTTAGCTCCAGTCAGGCAAAGGAGAGGCGTAGCCCCACGACCGGGGAACGACGGTTGCTGGCTCGGACAGGAGAGGAGAGTGTTCGTGTGCGGATTCAGCGATCGGTGGACATCATTACCCGGCAACCGATCGCTTTCCCCCAGCTCATTCAGCAGTTGAGTTGTGATGGAATTAGTGCCCGGATCAGCTACCTTGCGACGGGTGAGGCGAGGGGCATTAGCTACAGGTTAGATGGCGTTGCTTTCAGTGGAAGTCATTTGGGGAAAGCGTATACGTTCTGGGGATTGCAGAAGTATCGGGGTGTAACCTATGAGCCTGAAGGAGACGTGGGACAAATTGATGGTTTAAATGAGCCTGCCAGGGGTATGTCGGGGGATGCAGGGAACGGACAGTTCGCAGAAATGGCGAGTTTACAGGCGGGCGATCACCAAACACCTCCTCCCAGAAGTCGCCGTACACCGCTTGAGAAGGAACTTCAGCAGGAAATCTAGATTTGATGCGGGTTAGCGTGCCTGCTCACAAGACATAGACAATCTCAGTATCTCACCGATGACCCTGACCCATTCTAGGATAGCAGTCTTGTTAGCTGGTAAATCCAGAATCCAAACAGAGTTTAATGGGTGTTATGAAACCTTAAGGGTAAAGAATATGAATGCTCAGATAAATCAAAGTAGTGCCAAATTATATCTCGCCTTGGATCATGATTTAGATACCCACCTGTTCTCCTTTCTGTCCTCTCCGTAGAAAGTGTTTTACTACCAACAAGACTGATGGCGTACCATTTATTATCAACCTTAAAAAGATTAATTTTACCTGGTGGCACCTCATACCAAGCTCTTGCTGGGATGTATTTTCCTTCTAATGTGACTGAGATGTCGCCACCAGGAAAACCCCCGCTTGACATAAGACCCTTATGCGTTTCACAAGCAGAAATATTGACGCTTAGCAGATAACATATTTCTTGAAAGGTGGAATAGCTAAGAACATAATTTCTTTCGACTGGCATTTGTAGAAGTATAGCTGGCTCCCCTTTCAAATCACCCCAAGCTCTAGCTTTGATCTCTGTACCATATCCTTCACCACCAAATGTCTCTGGATAAACCTTAATTGGAGATCCAGGACTTCCATAGGCATATCTAACATTAGCGATTCGACTACCTTCAAGGTAGTAATTCATCAGTTCTTTTATGGTCATCTGTGTTGTGGAGGATGACCGGTCAAACTGCAACGTCAATGTTCCAAGATAATCACCATGTTGAGGAGGCGCTAAAGCTTGTGTGTCTACTATTGACAGTAATTGTGCAGGTAAAGCATCTACATCTTGCGAAAACCGATTTTGAATCGGAACGGGAATTGAGACTGTTTGTTGCCCACACCAGTTTTTATCGAGTGAGACAAGAAAGTCTTTCGGGAAAGACCAGTAGAATGCGTAGTTTTGACAATCTACTATAACTAAAAAAGTCGGATTTCTCTGAAGCAACCAATAATTTAGTGTTGTTACTGGGATTTGAACTCTAATTTCGTCAACTTTGATTTCCACCTCTTCTTTGCCTTTACATTGAACATTAAAAAGTTTCCCAGTTGGATAGTCCTCCTGCAATAGTTCACATATGAAGTCGATACCAAGATCACACTCTTGAGGCACTGGAATAACATTGCAGAACTTAGCAAAGACAGAATTGAGAAGTTGAGCGGCACTTATACCAATTTTTTGAGAACTTGTTCGTTTGGGCAGCTTATTCATTAGATCACTTGAAACTTTCTCACAATGTTAACTAAGGCGATTCCGGAGCAGAAGCAATACGGATAGAATTATCTTCCACAAATAATTTCAGTATCTATGAAGTTGAGCCATTGTAAGTAATGTTCGTAATTCATGAAGGGTTTCCAAAACTCCATTTCAAGCTAACTTTTGTGTGGTTTACGCCCCACTTGCCTCAATGCAATTCAGATTTGCTGTTGTGTTTATATATTTCAAATGCTGCATCCAAAAAACAATCTACCGCAGAAATTATATTATCAGTGTTCTGTGCAAACTCTTTCATATGCTCAGATATGACCCAGGCTGTATTAGATTTAATTGCTTCTCCAGATATACCAAGAACTTTCTCATAATCATCACCAATCAGTTCCTTCGCCTGATTAGCGACAGTTATCCACTCAAGGTTTTCATTCTCATATTTATCATGGTGAATTATTGTATTTCTGGATGTCCTATACGTTGAACAAGCTTTATTAACTAACTTGAGTTTTGACTCCAATCCGAATTCAATTACTTTTTGATTGGTAATAATTGCATTATGATTAATGTATTCTTTTGATGTTCCTATGTCGCAGAGGTAATTAGTAAAAATTAAAATACGATCATATACTGCTCTACTCCTAATCATATAATTTTCTATATGAAATTCGATGTAATTGCCAATATTACTCTCTTTGTTTGGAGGAACAATCTTATATGAAAATCCTACACACTCTTCTGCAATCTCTAGTTTTTCTAAGGATGTAGAAATCGCCTTACATGTGCGCCAACAATTAACGTGATATTTTTCTGTAGATGTTCGTTCTTGATCTTTTTGGTGTGTCTGGAGATCTTCTAGAAATAGTTTGAATATTTTATGCACAAATTTCTCTCCTGTTGTAAAAATTTCATCCTAGCAAATAGTTGGAGTCTATTGCCTTAGGAGTTTCCAAAGCAAATTTCTCATTTTCTACAGATCCAACATCTAGCCAAACTCAGCCAAGGCTCCCGTTCACCTACTGCTAGTAACTTTTCGGACTCCACCAACTAACTTGATTCGGTCGATGTGCAACGGGATTATTTTGCTGCAATTTGCAGATCTTAATTCTAAATAAGATCTTTATTCTTACCCATGTAAAGAGGACTAACGTTGTTATTTTCTGCCAACCACTCTAAATAGCCATCAATTTCAGAACCTCCAACATTTATAGCTAACTCCAGTCCAAAAATCACAAGGATAAAGTATAGTTCCTGGCGTGGAGTGTAAAACAAGTCATATTCGTAAATTACTTCGTATGGCTCCTCACTATGTTTAATTCGTTTTTGATTAGCTTCGTAAATTGTTCTTTTATGGTACACCCAATCGTTAGGTCTTCCCAAACGAGCATAATTACGAATCGGATCAAACTCAACTCCATCAATTAATTGATCAAGCTCTATTCCAATGTTCAGGAAGCGTTGAGCAATCGCCTCGACAGCGATTTTTGCCAAGAAGCGAGATACAATATTATTATGCTCAGGTAGTCTACCAGTCGGTAATACTAAGAATGAACCTTGACCTTCAAGAATCTTATTAAAGAGTTCTGTTTCAACTGCGATAGAGGCTTTTATTTCCCCTTCCTTATGTGGAAAAATCTGCACTGGATGCTCAGCATCTATGTATCCAGTACTAGAAGGAATAATGCCTTTTTTACTAGGAATAAATTGAAAACTTCTTAATTCTGTAATTCCAGATGCATCCAAAAAAGGTTTCTCCACTTTTCGAGCAAAGTAGTTATTGCACTTATCACAGACGACTCCACACGGCAAAATCTGTTTTGTGTTTCCAAGTGACTCAGGAATTATGTGCTCCACACTCCGAGAACTATCAGAGAGACTTTTACAGAAAATACATCGCATATAACTTAAGATGAACAGCCAATTCTAAATCTAATCTAATAGAAGGTCTTGTGGAGAGCAAGCCCCTAATGTCTTTACGGTACAACGATCTACATAGAGTCACAGATTTCATATAACTTCCTAGATTAGGGGTTTTATACGAGGTCTGTGTTACGTAGTTAACAATTCCTTAAAGATCAGTTGTCTCGCAAAACCTCAACAACAGCCTTCCGAGCGCTTTTAATGGAAGTTCACTGAACTTTCAAGGATAGAACCATCAACTCTAGAGTATGCAGCAAATTCTTCCCTAAGCAAGCTTTACAGGGAACTACCCAACGTACTGCTTAAGCCGCCATCTTTAGTTGCTTAGGGAACAAATCTTACTGTAAACCCCAAATTTTATACCCTAAGTTCTAGAGCTATCGCTCCATCCCCTCCAAACCCTTTACCACTGAGCGATATGGAGCACTACCTCAACTTCAACCTGATTGGTGTAGCCCAGCGCTTCCACATCAGCCTTCCCTGGAACAACCTGCACATCGTCAACTTCTACGACATCGAAGCCCACCTCCAAAGCATCGTTCCAGAGGATCTGTACGATCGCACCCGCAAACTCAACCCCAGCAACCCGGAACCAGAGCCAGGAAGCCTCAACTTTCATCACTGGCTCCGACAGGGGCAGACCCACACCCAGACGACACCCCACCCGGATCGACAGAAACTGGCAAAGCTACTGGGCGGGCACATCCATCAGGTCGGCTTCACCCAGGAAGGCTACCCCTATTTGATCGTCAAGCAGCCCAACTCAGAAACCGTGCTGTACGCGATCGCCCAGGCAAACCCCGAAGGCAGCAGCGCCGGGTTCCTTCAAATCACCGAGCGAACGGGTCACATTCCCTAAACCCGTCAATCCCTGCTTCAACGGCTCCTTCGGGCACCCCCCCGGAGGAGCTTTATTGCGACCATGATTCCCCAACTACATATCCTCAACTGGGGCATGGGTGTCGAAAGCACCACAATCCTGGTGCGATGGATGCTGGAACCCCAAACCCGCCCCTTCGATCGCTTCCAGAATCTGATTGTCCTCACCGCCCAAACTGGCGATGAAGCGGTAGAAACCCAATACCTGTGCGAAACCTTTCTCTTTCCGCTGATGCGGCAGCACTCGATCCGTCTGGTGCAAATCGCCAAGGCTTCTGAGAGCAAGCGCGACGGTTACATCATCCTCAGCGACACCCAACAGCCCCACGAACTGCACATCGAAGGCTACTTCCCATTGAGCCGCAACCTGCTGGAATCAGGAACCGTGCCGCGCCTCGGACGACCTCACATCTGCGCCCAGCGCTGGAAAGGTGAAGTCCTGGACGGCTGGATCGCTGACCACATCACCGAAGCCTTTGGTCCCTACCTGGGGTACAACGCCGATGAAACCCGACGGGCAGGCAGAGCCGATGGCTACACCTGCCGGGGACACTCATTCCTCTATCCGCTGATCGAGTAGGGCTGGACCAGAGACGACTGTATCGACTATCTCTACCGAACGCTGGGCGTATTGTGGCGATAATCGAGCTGTCAATACTGCCCCTTCCAGCAAAAACGGTCTGCGATCGCCCGCTACCGACGAGACCCCAAAGCCGCAGGCTTCACCCTGCTGATGGAGCTAAATGCCCTGGCGTTCAACCCCCGGATGCACCTGTTTTCATCGGGAACTGCCTACGACCTGATGGTGGAAGACGGCAACCAGGCCGCCCTCGAAGCACTGGATCCCCTGTTGAGCCAGATGCAGTGGGCGGTCTATCACGTCCAGCGGATTTACAGGCAGGTGATCGGGGCAACCGGAAAAGCTTATGTGAACAGCGATCGCAAAGTGGTTCTTATTGACGAGGGCAGCCGCGCCGAAATGGAATCCCGGCTCAACATGATTAGCAAGCGCCATGAAACTGTCGTGGAAGATCTTTACGGCAGGCGGTGCTACCTACATCGGCGGCAGGAGGGAGTCTATCCAGCCTTCGAGGAGTTTTATGTCGTTGCTCCCAAGCTGGCAAAGGACAAGTGCCGGAATCTGAAAGCCTTTGATCAGAATTGGCGAGAACTGACAGACCCCGCTAAACCTGTTCAGTTGACTCTCTTTGTTCCCTAACCCCAGCACAGACAGGATAGCTGCGATCGCCATAGTGCTTCCGTTCTATTCAATGCAGGCGGACCAGACTTGAGTAAAACGCCATAAAATCAAAGTAAAGCCATCGGATTCAGGTCTTGCCAATGTCTAAAACCCTGTCCATCGAGATCCCTGACGAGATTTACCAGGCTTTTCTCGAAACCGCCGAACGCTTAGGACAATCCCCCGAAGCAATTGTCAGTCAATGGATTGTGACCCAGCACCAAACCCAAAGCTCAGATCCACTCGACTCCTTCATCGGGGCATTTAAGAGTGACATTCCAGATTGGACCAGCCGACACGATGAATATCTCGGTGCCACCCTTTTAGAAACCCATGACCAGCCATAATGTCCAAGCTATTCGTCGATACATCGGGATGGGGTAATTTGATTGATGTCAGTCAGCCCTATCATACTCTCGCCACGGACTGGTATCGCAATGCCAAACAGCAGCCCGCTGGTTTAATCACAAGCAATTATGTTCTAGCGGAGTTAGTCGCACTTCTGGAAAGCCCTTTGCGAATTCCTCGTGCACAGGCGATCGCATTCCTCAAAAGCCTTAAAGCTTCTCCCACAGTTGAAATTTTGCATATCGACCCAGACCTTGATTTGGCTGCATGGAAGTTACTGGAAGCCCGCCCAGATAAAGCCTGGAGCCTGGTCGATTGTTCTAGCTTTGCCATCATGCAACAACAGAATATAAGTCATGCATTAACCAATGATCACCATTTTGAGCAAGCTGGATTCATTCGCCTGCTCAAGTGAATAGCGCTACCGCGCTGGTTCATGCAGCGTGATCAGAGGCACTGCCATGCCAACTTCAACAGAGAACTCCACCACTGAGCCAGCAGCGACCACGACAAACCCAAACTCATCGATTAAATCTGCTTCCACCACAAAGGCTACCGATCCTCAAACACTCTGGCTGTTGACTGAAATTGAAATTGAACGCGACTACTATCATTCCTGCGGGAGGTGGTAGCCCATGACCCTACCACTGGCTCAACAATCGCTGGCAGGGATCTCGCAATCAGCCCTGGAACTGTGGGAACTGCTCACCGAATGTCAGTCTGCTGAAGAGGAAGCTGAAATTCTGGCTGCTATCTGGGAAACCCAGGAGGCACAGGAAGATGCGATCGACCTCCACGCCGAACTCGCCTTTCAATTAGATGCGGAGATCGCTGCGGTCAAACAACGGCTGGACTACTTGAAGTCAGTCCACGAGAAAGCACTCGATCGCTTGGAGCGATGGCGACAGGCGCTCGATCAAAACATCCTGGACCAAAACATCGCGGGAACTCTGCCGGATCAGATGGTTGGTCGCTCCCTTCGCATCACCGTTCGAGACAATCCCCCCAGTTGTGAGCTACTGATTGACGCAAAGGAACTACCGAAGGAGTACCGCAGGAAAAAGGTCAGCTATGCTGCGGACAAAAAGGCGATCATTGCTGCCTGGAGAAAAGGGATTCCAGTTGACGGAACACAGATCCACCGGAGACGGCGCGTAATCTATTCATTGACCGCGACTGCCATTGAGGACTTCAAGAACTCACTTCAGGCTGAAGAATGAAATTCCTCCACCCGCCCCAGCAAACAATTTCATTCATCTCCTGGCTACCGCCATTTCAGCCAGACCGTCAATCCTGACTGCTTATGGAATGGCTGACACCCGAAGACGCGATCGCCGCTGCCAACCTGACCGCAACTCCAACCAAACTGCTGGCGATCGCCCAAAGCAACAACACCAAACGAACTGCCGAAGAACGCTTTCAGGCGCTGGGACTCCTGTTTGACCGAGAACGCTATGAGGCGGGACACCCCAATTTTCTGAAACCGCTGACGGCTGTGACCGAAGAATCACCGGAACCACCAGAGGAAGATTCAGAAACCCCTGACGATGAGGAAACCCCAGACCCCCCATCTTTAGCCCAGCAAACAGAACCCTACATCTTCGATCAGTGCAAAGTCCAGATCGTAATCACGCTCCTGCCTGACACCAGAACCCCAGGTGGGCGACCTGTGATGCTGGCAGCTAGCAGCCACGGGGACTTTCCAATCGTAGTGATGCTGACCCAGGAAAAACTGGGGACGTTTCCACCAGCGATCGCTCAGCTTCTGGAAGACCTGAAAGCAGATTTCCCGAACCGACAGATTCGCCGCAGCATCGCCCAGTCTCAAACCACCAGAGCCAGCCCTCAGCGGGCAACTCCACCCCAAGCTTCCGCTGTCCGTTCGACAACCGAAAAATCTCCCGACAAAGCCCAAACGCAAATCTCATTGTTCTAACCGCCATGACAACCAGCACCAGCAAACGACTCGTAATCTACGAAGGGCAACAGCACTGGTTACCGGAGGCGATCACCCTTGATGATCAGCTCCTGCGCGATGCCTTCACTCCCCTTTGTGCAAAACTGGCGAACGCAGAGATCGAGCGAAAGGAAGGAGAACCCATTCGCATTATCCGCAAACCAGGGCGAAAGGGCGTAACCCCACTGGAAGTTCTCATCGCCGCTCCTGAAGAGATTCATCCTGCCGTGCAACTCTGCCACCAGCTTCGGCAACGTCAATTAATAGTTGGAGTTGACTGGAGAAATGCGGAGCAGTGGGCAGAACAGATTGAGGGGGCGATCGCCGCTGGCACAGCCTTCAGCCAATCCGTTTCCCATGCCCTGAAATCTCTGGCTCACTGTCCTCCCGCATTGGGTAGTCTCCCTGAAGGATTTTAGCCCATGAACCTCGCTCCCAGAAGCCCGGAGGAAGCGATCTATAGTCTCCGGCAATTTCGGCTGGCGATCGCTCCATCTGAAGCCCTAGACTACCTGGAAGTCCAGCTCAACATTTACCAATTGCTGGCACTCTACCAGCACTTTTTTCCCTCCGACTGGGCAACCAGCTCCGCTTCCCTTTACCCACCCATTACCCCAGGACATTCCGGTGCAGCCAGTTTGGAGTTTTGCCACAGTCCAAGAGAACTGGAATTGGTCACGCTGGTTTACACATACCTTTTCCCCATGTCCTACTGGGCGGTGGAGTCTGCCCACGAGGAGCGACTCCAGGCAATTCCCATCACTTCAATGGGGGTGGACTGGCAGTTGGAGGAGGGAATCGAGTGTTTACGGCTGGGCTGGAAATTGCTCTTACCCTTCAGCGAAACCGGACGCGACTGGTTGGAGAACGTTGACCCAGAGGGCACCGAGTGGTTCGACGGTGAATTTGAAAATCACCACATCTCCCTGAAGACTATCCATCATCCCAACCAGATCAACGACAAACGACTTCGCCAACTCTGCTGTGAGCTTTCCTTCCCACTCCAATTTCTGCCGCTGGCGCTCAAGCTGCTGGATCACGATACCGGAAATCTCTGGCTCGACGAATCACCGGATGAGATGAACTTTGGTCTGTACGCTTCCTCTCTTCCCTGGTCAAAAGCGTCCATCAACCTGCTCCAACGCAAATGGAAGCAAGCCCGTCGAATTCTCGACGCGGGCTATCAATTGATTGAGTGGCTGGAAGCTGACCTGAACAACCACGCACAACTGCTGCTACAGCTATGGACCCGCGCACTCAAAAAGCCCCGCTAGAAACTCCAGCTCCCCTACTCGTCTCCAGCGACATTATCCAGGCGGTTCTCACTGACCCTCCACGAAACAGCGCTGCCATCCGGGCAGAGCTACTGTTCCTGGATGGCTACTACATCTTCCACTACCGAGAAAAAGATTCTCCCGGTGCTGACATTTATAAATGTGTTTCGCCCTCAGCCCTGCGTACCGCCTTCAGCCACGAACCAGTTGACTCCAGTTGGGTACAACCGGGTATTGTGCGCTTTGGGACAGGCAGCAAGGGAACGTACCTGATCAAATTTATACCCGCCGCAATGCATCTCCTGAATTGTGATGAGCTTGGAACCCTGAAAATCCCTTTTCCCTCGATGGTCTTTATGGGACTTGAGAAGAACTACTGGGTTTGGGCACTCAAGAGCAAAGCGATCGATCCAAATGCTCCAGCATTTCATGTGCCACTCCCCAACGTCTACAATTCCGGGCAAATCTGCTGGGGCACAAATGAGCCTCCCACCACAGATTTTAAGGGAATTGAGATCGCCTGGAATCTGTTCATCTCCAGCGTGTTCACCAACCATCTGACCGCAGGCAAATCAAAGTCCCGTCCATCTGATATACGCCAGCAGCTTGTAAACCTTCATCAAAAAGACAACCGCTCTAGCTACCCGATTTCTGACCTGATGCCTATCGGCAATAAGAAAAGTGTCGATGCACTCGTACAGGAGATTTTGGATGAACGAAACCCCTAAGCCGCTGATCGGATATGCCGTTGCGACTGATCCACTGTCTAACTCAGGCAGTGCCCTCACCTACACCCTGGCGGGAAACGGCATCTTCGCCTTTGCCTCACGCCCCGGTATCGATGTTCTGATGCCCGTTTGCCTCAGCCAACAGCCCATTAAAGGTCTTCCCAATCTGACTCCCCATCTCGTCGTCACACCCCGTCTCCCAAAAGAACTGCTGCTGGAGGTATGGCGATCGAGCTGCAACACCTGCATTGAATCCAACAGCGAAATACTGTTCCATTTTCAGATTCAGGAAGGCAACTGGCACCTGACAATTCCAGCGCAGATTCAGAATCCTGCCAGTTGTCAGCCCGTCGAATCCGGTAGCCATACATCTCACCCTCACGCTGTCGTCGAGATTCACTCTCACGCCTCAATGGCTGCATTCTTCTCCAGCACCGATAATTCCGAGGAGACCGGATTTAGAATCTACGGAGTTTTGGGGCGCGTGAATACAACTCAACCCGAAATTCAAATGCGCGTTGGACTATTTCAACACTGCTGGAATATTCCTGTCAGTGCTGTGTTTGATATCGACCCCAATTTCTTCATAACCGATGTTTCCGTATTGTCGGGCTATCAGTTCTACGGCACAAACCCTTCTCCTGCAAATATGATGGAGAATCTATGGAGCTAAATCTTGATCTGGCAACTGCTTCGCCTGTTATGACAACCAACTCCACCAAAATTGAACTCTGGCTGGTGGGCTGTGGTGGAACAGGTTCCTGGCTTGCTCCCTCAATCGTCCGCCTGGGCAGAGTCCTTGCTGGTAAAGGAAAGGAGGTGAAACTTTACTTTGTCGATCCAGACCACGTCGAACCAGCAAATGTGCTGCGACAGTGCTTCTGTGACGGTGAGATCGGTCTGGACAAAGCCAAAACTCTGTCACTCCGCTACTCGATCGCTTGGGGAATGGAGGTGGGTGCGATCGCCCGCCCCTTTGACTCCAACTGGATCACTCCTGGCTACAACACTTTCGTCTTGGTAATCGGCTGCGTCGATAACGCCAGAGCCAGACAGGCGATCGCTCAAACTCTGGAAAACAACAACCGCCGTCTGGCTCCCAACGTCTGGCATCTGGACTGCGGCAATTCTCGTCGGAGCGGACAGGTGCTCTTAGGTTCCAATCTTTCTGCCAATCCCGACGATTACCAGTTCGACACGCTAGGATGCTTTCGTCTTCCTGCCCCCACCGTTCAGCAACCAGATCTGTTAGTACCTCAACCAGAGGAACTGGAGAACAACTCCCTCTCCTGTGAACAGCTTGCCCTGCTTAATAGTCAATCGTTAAGCATCAACCAGCGGGTCGCCGCTGAAGCCTTCGACTACCTGCTACAACTAACGGCTGGAACCTTACGCCGATTCGCCACCTACTTCGATCTAGAAAGCGGCAGCGGGCGATCGCTCTACACCACCCAGGCAAGCGTTGTTCAAGCGATCGCTTCACCCGCTGTTCAACCAGGCACCGATAAATAACGTTATTTGCGAGCAACGCTCTAATGGATAAGTCCCGCTCGCAATGCCAGTACCGCTGCCTGAGTGCGATCGCTGGCGCACAATTTTGTAAGGATGCTGCGAATATGCACCTTAACCGTCCCCAGACTCATAAAGAGCTGGCGGGCGATTTTGTTGTTGGTGTAGCCCTGGACCATCAATTCCAGCACCTCCAGCTCTTTTTTTGTCAGCGGGTCAGACTCCAGAATGGTGGCTTGCTCAGAATCCAGCGCAGTGATTGTAACGGTGGAAGGCTGGTTCCGAGCAGATGTTAGGGCAGCGACCTGCCGGGATTGTTTGAGAATGATGCGGGCGATCGCCGGATCAATCCAGCACTGCCCCTCGTAAGTTGAATGGATCGCTTCCAGCAGCAGCTCAAATTTCGTGTTTTTGATGCAGTAGGAATCTGCCCCGGCTGCAAATGCCGCCAGCACCGTTCGTTCCTGCGTGTAGGAAGTCAACATGATGAACCGGGTCAGGTCTTCTGCCTCTGGAGGAACAGCCTGTCGGCATCGCTGCACGACTTCGATACCATCAATGTCTGGCAAGCAGATGCCAATAATTGCAAGGTCGGGCTTTGCCTTTTGAAGCAGCCTCAGTCCGGCAACACCCGTCTCAGCATCCCCTATAACGGAAATATCCTGCTGCTCACCCAAAGCACTACGAATTCCTGTACGAGTCAGACTGTGATCTTCGACAATTGCAATCCGCATTGTCCCCATGGTCTACCTCCTATCCCTGAGCGCTGGTATCTATCTTTCAGTCGATGCTCAGACTGAAGCGTTTGCTGAATGAGCAGGACGAGATCAATCAACAGCACGAAGAATTTATTGCCAGCCTGACCCACGACCTGCGGACTCCACTGATTGCAGCCGAACACATGCTGCATCTATTGCGGAGGGGCACCCTTGGTAGAACACTGCCTGAAATGCGAGATTCCCTGGAGCAGCTTGTGCAGAGTAACCACACCTTGCTGGATATGGTGGACACCCTGCTGGAAATTTATCAGTACGAGGCAGGCTCTAAAGTCCTCTTCTTCAACCGTGTGAATCTTTGGGAAATCAGCGGGAGCGTCGTCAGAGAACTCCTGCCACTGGCTGAAAGGAAAGGATTGAACCTGAGCTTAATTCTGGGCAATGGCATTCAGGGATCAGCGGTTCAGCTTCAGGGCGATCGCCTGGAACTGCGACGCTTGCTCACCAACCTGATTGGTAACACCATTCGCTATACCGATGTGGGAGGTATCATTGTGCGCCTCTACCTGGACCCTTACAGTCTCTCCAGTGATTGCGAAATTGTCCTGGAAGTAGAAGACACCGGAATCGGTATCGCCCCAGAGGAGCAGGAATTTTTGTTCGAGCGTTTCCGACAGGGCAGCCAGCAGCGCCGGGGAAATGGGCTGGGGCTTTATCTGTCGCGTCGGATTGTCGAAAGTCACCAGGGTACGATCAGCCTGCGGTCGGAGGTGGGGAGAGGCAGTTTATTTACTGTCAGTTTCCCTACAGCTCCTCAGATTTAAGGAAGATTAGGGCGTAAACGAATAAGTTCAGTCATTTGTCCTATAACGTTATAGGACAAATTTGGGACCTTTTTGAGCTGG
>JBIKWV010000342.1:0-5527 GCA_044356135.1 Elainellaceae cyanobacterium | reverse complement strand
GGGGGCGCGGGCGGGGGGGGGGGCGGCGGCGGCTGGGGGGGCGGTGGGGGTGGTTAAAGTTATCGGGGGCGTCCCAACGTAGTGATATAGAGCACCGCCTCATCTTGAGGAATACCTATCACTTCATTGACCTGATTGTCGTAGAACCCTCCAATACCGCTCACCCCCAATCCCAGATAAATTGCCGCCAGGTTCAGCCGTTGCCCCAGGTGTCCAGCATCCATATGCAGGTAGCGGTAGGCGCGATCGCCATACTTCGCCAGCGCCTGCTTCAGGTCAGCGGTGTGAAACAAAACGGCTCCTGCATCGCGGCCCAACTCCTGCCCCAGGCAAAGAATATGCAGCTCCCGCCGGAAATTCTTGAACCGGATCTGGCGCAACTCCTCTGCCAGAGGCGCGTAGTAATAACAGCCTTCTTCCAGACCCTCCACACCGGAGATGGCGATAAACGTCTGAATCAGGCTGAGATCGAAGTAATCGGGCACAGGATCTAATCCCTGATCAATGTAGCTCTGGGGGTGATAGGTGAAATTGAGCAGTGCCTTGAGTTCATCCAGAGCCAGATCTTTGCCGCTGTAGACGCGGGTGGAGCGGCGTTTGAGGATGGTTTGCTCCAGACCCGTCAGGCTTTCTCCCCAGTCAATCGGGGCACAGGCGGTGGGAACGCGCAAACAAAAAGGAAAATTGTATTTATCCTCCACAGGGTCGGCTTTTTCCTGCGGTGTGGTGGATTTTTGGGATGGCTCCTGGTCAGCAGTAATCTGGGTGGCTTTATGGAAGTAGGCCAGCAGTTCACCATCGGGAATGTCGGGGTAGTCTGTTTGAATCGCCGAGGGTAGCGCTGTGGAAGCGTGGGGCAGGTTCTGGGTGACCTCCAGCAGATCAGCGAGGGGAAGGATGGCGATCGCCCCCTCCTGTTCTGCATCCAGATACATTAGTTCGTTGACAGCCTCATCCATGAACCCACCAATCAGATGGGGACGGTAGTCGTTCATGGCAGCAGCCAGTTCGATATTGCCCAGCAGGTGCCCCGTATCCAGGAAAATGCGGCGGTAGGCCCGGTCCTGATACCGCCAGACCGATCGTTGGAAAGTGGCGGTGATGACCAGGGCTATCTGAGTGTTGTCCAGGGTGGGGTGCCAGAAGCAGGCGTTTTGTAAAGCACCCCACACGTTGTTCTCCCAGAAATGGAGGAGAGTGTGAGTCTGGGGCTGGTAATGATACAGGCCCGCTGGTAGCAGAGGGGTGCCACGGGAGATCAGGTAGACCTCGGCAGGATACAGTCCCCCTGCAGAAGGTGCAGCTCTCAGGTAGATGGGGTCACCGTTCTGGGTCAACACCTTGAGCGTCAGGCCGTAGCTGCAAAAGAGTAGTCGGGCCAGCCTGCGCCATTCGGATCCTTCAACGCCTGCCGCCACCTCTGACTGCATCAAATGCGGTTTCAGGTCGTAGCCTGTACCAATTTTGTAGTCTTTGAATGGAATGAGTTGTTTGCTCCAGTCCAACGGTTGGGAGCGATTGGCAATGGTGGCAGGATCGTACTTGGTACGCTCGTGGTAGTGCTGGGCGATCGAATCTTGACGTTCGGTCATAGCAGGTTCGGCAAACTTCCTGTTTTGATATTGACACTCCCAATCCGGCAACGACCACAAGGTTGAATGAATTTTATCGCGATCGCCGTCTTGGCCGGGAAAGGAGGTGGGGGCGGTGGCCCCATGCAGGCGCATACCCCCTGACCCCTCAAGGGGAAAGCACCCGTGCGCCTCGTCCCAACAGCCCTGGCTTCAGCGATATTGGAAGAACACGCCTACGCGCTGATCTTCAGCGAACCGATTCAACCTGCTATTCGTGGGCGGTTCCATCGGGCATCAACGCCCCTGTTAACAGCGCGTTATGCAGGTTAACCTGCTCCAGATTGGCGCTGATCATCACCGCCTCACTCAGATTGGCCTCACTCAGGTTAGCCCAGGCCAGTCGAGCACGATAGAGATTGGCCTTGTAGAGGTTGGCTCCCCGCAGGGCTGTCCAGCTCAGATTGGCGCTGCGGATATTGGCATAGCTCAGGCTGGCATTGATCAAATTGGCGCTGATCAGGCGGCTCCGGCTCAGGTCAGCCTCACGCAGATCGGCTTCCTCCAGGCTGGCCCCCTGCAAAATCGCATTGGTCAGTGTGGCATGTTCCAGAATGGCTTCGTTCAGGATGGCATTGGTGAGGTTAGCCCCCTCCAGATTGGCGCGGGTCAGGTTAGCACCCATAAGTTTGGTGCGGTTCAGGCTGGCCTCCCGTAGATTGGCCTGAACCAGCACCGCCTGACTCAAGTTGGCCTCCGACAGATTGGTTTCAGTCAGAACTGCTCGACTCAGATTCGCTGCAATCAACTGACTGCCTCGTACACCTGCCTCAGCCAGATTGGCCTCGCAGAGGTTAGCCCGCGTCAGATTGGCCCCGATCAGGTTGGCACAGGTCAGCGTTGCGTGGCTCAGGTCAGCCCCCTCCAGGTTCGCCTCCCGCAGATTGGCGTAGCTCAGGTCGATACCGCTGAGGTCGGCGTTGCGTAGATCGACTCGTCGCAGGTTGGCCTTGCGCAGATCTTGACCACTCAGATCCATGCCCGAAAAATTGCTTTCCCGAAAATCTCTGATGCCGGAGGCGTAGCTGTCGAGGAATTCGTCTACGTTCATAATCGGTTTTACTGCGCTGGAGTGCATCCCTGGCAAAGGAGCTTCCCCCCAGAGTTCCCGCAGGTCAGGGAAGACTCCCAGGAAAGGAAGATAAACCTGCTTTGTTTTTCCGAAAGGGCAGAAGAAATTCAGGAAGGTTTGGCCGATTCCCTGACCCGATCACCCTGCTGCAAAAATCGGCCTCGATTCTGGGAAAATGGGTGAGGGAAAAGCCATCTGTACCAGTGCGAGGATGATCTCTAAGAAAACTGCGCGATCGCACGGGCATCTTTCTGGGATGCGCTCACCTGAATTCCCACAGTTTTTTCTCAAGGAAGGAAGATTATGTCCGAAAAGCTCCGAAGTCAGGCCATCACCGATGGGGTGCAGCGCAGCCCCAACCGTGCCATGTTGCGGGCTGTTGGTTTTACCGATGAGGACTTTCAGAAACCCATCGTCGGCGTGGCCAGTGCCTACAGTACGATTACCCCCTGCAATATGGGAATCGCGGCGATCGCAGAACGCGCCGAAGCGGGAATTCGTGCCGCCGGGGGCATGCCCCAAATTTTCGGTACGATCACCGTTAGCGATGGGATTTCAATGGGCACCGAAGGGATGAAATACTCCCTGGTGTCGCGCGACGTAATTGCCGATTCCATCGAGACGGCCTGCAATGCCCAGAGCATGGATGGTGTGATCGCCATCGGGGGCTGCGACAAGAATATGCCCGGAGCAATGATTGCAATGGCCCGGATGAATATTCCGGCTGTGTTTGTCTACGGCGGCACGATTAAACCGGGACACCTGCATGGGCAGGATCTAACGGTGGTAAGTTCGTTTGAGGCGGTGGGCCAGTTCAGCGCTGGACGAATTGATGAAAGTATGCTTTATGCGATCGAGCGCAATGCCTGCCCTGGTGCGGGTTCCTGCGGCGGGATGTATACGGCAAATACCATGTCCTCTGCCTTTGAAGCGATGGGCATGAGTCTGATGTATTCCTCCACGATGGCAGCAGAAGACCCCGAAAAAGCTGAAAACACGGAGATGGCGGGCAAGGTGCTGGTGGAGGCGATTCGCAATAACCTGCGTCCGCACGACATTATTACCCGCAAGAGCATTGAGAACGCGATCTCGGTGATCATGGCCGTTGGCGGTTCCACCAATGCGGTGCTGCACTTTCTGGCGATCGCCCATTCTGCCGGGGTGCCCCTCTCTATCGACGACTTCGAGACCATCCGCGCCCGTGTCCCCGTCCTCTGCGACCTGAAGCCCTCTGGACGCTACGTGGCCACCGATTTGCACAGGGCAGGCGGCATTCCTCAAGTCATGAAAATGCTGCTGAACCACGGCCTGCTGCACGGGGACTGCATCACAGTGACGGGAGACACGATCGCCGAACGCCTGCGCGACGTACCCGATGAGCCGCGCGCCGACCAGGACGTGATTCGTCCCTGGAACAACCCGATGTATCCGCAGGGACATCTGGGCATCCTCAAAGGCAATCTGGCCACCGAAGGTTCCGTCGCCAAGCTAACAGGCATCAAGCACCGCAGCATCACTGGCCCCGCCCGCGTATTTGACTCCGAGGAAGCCTGCCTGGATGCGATTCTCGCCAGACAAATTAAGCCGGGAGACGTCCTTGTGATTCGCTACGAAGGTCCGAAGGGTGGCCCCGGTATGCGAGAAATGCTGGCCCCCACGTCGGCAATTATCGGTGCTGGACTGGGTGATTCAGTGGGTCTGATCACCGATGGAAGATTCTCCGGTGGTACCTATGGTATGGTGGTCGGCCACGTTGCCCCTGAAGCCTTTGTGGGTGGCACCATTGCCCTGGTAGAAGAGGGCGATAGTATCACCATTGATGCCGATGTTCGTCTGTTGCAGCTAAACGTCTCCGATGAGGTACTGGCGGAGCGTCGCTCTCGCTGGACACCGCCGAAGCCCCGCTATACGTCGGGAGTCCTGGCGAAGTACGCCAAACTGGTTTCCAGCAGCAGCCTGGGGGCGGTCACCGACCTGCACGTCCTGGATTAATCATGACTAAATTGCGCCGATTTTCCCTGAAACGCTGACTGCGTCAGCATTTCAGGGAAAATCGGCGCTAAAACCAAATGTGCCGTGAAACGCCTTCTGAGAGGGCGTTTCGCGGCATTGTAGAAAAACAGTCAAAAGTCCAGCATAAAGTCAGGGCAGTCTATAGATTTCTTATTGGGAAGGGGACTTCAGGAAAGATCGAAAAATATTTACGGCATTTTCCGAAATCCAGGAAATCGGCGGTGTAATTAAACCATGCCCCCGCTGAGGAGACGCTTCTGGCTGATAGACATACAATTGGGTGGTTTCACCCGATAGTGGGACGCAAAATCCCCGGTATTGTCCGAAGCTAGAAGTATGAGGATTTCTCCTCACGCCTGTAGGAAACACCCGGAGGCGGATTATGAAAAGCATATTTCTCACTGCTGTCGGCTTGATCGTTCCCCTGATGCTGGCTGCCCCTGCCCTCGCAGACAACCCGACTCAGACGCGCCAACTGCTTGAAACTGGAGCCTGTGCAGGTTGTGACCTGCGTGGTGCTGACCTGCGTGGTGCTCACCTGATTGGAGCCGATCTGCGGGGTGCAAACCTGGAAGGGGCCAACCTGACAGAGGCCAACCTGGAAGGAGCTGACTTGACGGGCGCAAATTTGGTCAACGCCGATATGACAAAGGTGTTTGCTACCAACGCCAGCCTTACCAGTACCAACATGACCAATGTCAACATGACGGGCGCGATCGCCTACAGTGCAGATACTCAGGGTGCAGTGTTGACCGGAATTAACATCACAGGTGCCCAGCTCAACGGGAGTGGCATCAGCATTGGTGGAGAC
>JBIKWV010000341.1:0-5536 GCA_044356135.1 Elainellaceae cyanobacterium | reverse complement strand
AGAATCAAAAATTCCACGAAATGCCCTCTCAGAGGGCATTTCGCGGAATTGTAGAAAAAGTAGTCAAAAGTCCAGTAACTTTACTTGTGATTATGTAGACAGAAGACGGCGCATTCGCTGACGTAACACTGCCCAGTTGACAGGTTTCGTGATGTAGTCCGTGGCTCCGACTGCAAAAGCGCGATCGACGGATTCGCCATCGTCGAGACTGGTAATCATCAACACAAGCGCGTGTGCCTGAATAGTCTCCGTCATTGTTGAAGCTGGGGATTCCAGTTGGCGCAATTGGGTACAGCAGGCAAAACCATCCATCATCGGCATGATTGCATCCAGCAGAACAAGGTCGGGACCATCACTGCGATAGAGTGCGATCGCCTGTTCCCCTGTCTCTGCTTCGATGACCCGGTAACCTTCGCTCTCTGCTGCCCGACGCAGCAGGACTCGCATCATGCGGTCGTCATCAACCACCAGCACCAGCGGGGCTTCCGAGTCGGTGTTGGAGGGCGCGATCGGGGGATTCATGAGGTCTGGGTTCGTCAATTTCGTTTGGTTGTGCTGGATAATCAGTTCCGTTGTTTCATCAGCCTCAACAGGTTGTGTAAACAGAAAACCCTGCCCCTGCTGGATACCAATTGCTTTTAGTTGGTGGAGCTGAGCTTCGGTTTCAATTCCCCTGGCGCTGACGGCGATATCCAGATCGTGGGCCAGCGTAATGACGGTGTTGATCAGCTTTTCCGTGACATCGTTGTTGGTAAATCGAGCAATCAAAGACCGATCAATTGCCAGTGCCCCTACGGAGAAGCGGTGTAGCACATTTAACGAGTTTGAACCCGTCCCGAAATTGTCGATGCACACTTCAATATTGCGCGATCGCAATTGCAGCAGAATCGCTGTGGTCGCTGCCGGATCTGCCATCAGCACCGTCTCACTGACCTCCAGAACCAGGTCATGGCCTGTGAGGTGATTGGTGTGCAGAATGCGATCGAGTTGGGGAATCAGGTCAGACTGACGGAATTGCTCCAAACACAGGTTAACGTGCAGCTTCAGCGGTTTACAGTGGGGAATTTGCTGTTGCCATGCGTGCAGTTGGCGGCAGGCTTCATTGATCAGCCACCATCCAATCGGCACAATCAGTCCTGTTTCTTCTGCTGCTGCAAGAAACTCACTTGCCTCCCGCAGTCCGCGAGTCGGGCACTGCCAGCGTAATAGCGCCTCTACTGCCCTGACCCGGTTCGTTGAAAGGGACATCAGGGGCTGATAATGCACACGGAATTCCCCCTGTTCCACTGCCCGGTACAGGTCTGTATCCTTGAGGACAGCCCGCTGCAAAACCTTCAAATACTGCTGGCTGATCGTCTGTGGGGTGAAATGGGAGGCAATAAATCGATGTCCCGCACCGCCCATCTGGCCCTTCATCTGGGTATCTTTGGCCAGATAGCGAATGAACGCAGCCAACCCCTGACTGTCTCCATTGTTAAAGGCTGCGCCACAGTCTGCTTCTGCCACCAGTTGGCGCAGGTAAGAGTGGGGTTCACAGATCACTGCGACCGGGCGACCCGACGACAGGGCAGAGTAGAACTTACTGGGGGCAACCAGTCCCTCCATCCCCACATCGACACTGACCAGCGACAGATCGCAGGCGGTCAGCGAGTGGGGCAACAGTGACTTTTCCTGATAGGGCAAAAAGCGACAGTTGGAAAGTCCCCATTCCTGAACTTTCTCCTGGCACTCCTGGCGTTTCGGCCCACCCCCGATAAATACAAATTGCACTGGCTCAGTGCTCAGTTCTCTGGCAGTTCCCAGAATCGTATCCATATCGTGGCAGCGTCCCATGTTGCCCGAATAGAGAACAGTGAAGGGTTCCACCAGCTCATGGGTTTTGGCAAATGTATTTTGCTGCTTATCAATGGGTTTGATCCAGGTTGGGTCGGCCCAGTTGTGAATTACAGAAATCTTTTTTGCCAGCTCCGGTGCCCTGGCGACGATCCGTTCCTGCATGGTTTCACTGGGGACAATCACCGCCTCCGCCCAGTTCCAGACCCTTCTGTTGATGTTGTTCCAGAGTTTTACCAGCCAGTGCTGTTCAGACAGAATGCCCAGTTCAACGGCGACATCGGGGTACAGATCGTAAACCAGGCAGGCGTAGGGGATTTTGAACAGTTTGTGGAAGATGTAGCCCAGGGTTTGCAGGTAGGGTGGCTCACTGACAAACAGGATGATGTCGCCCCGATGCTTCTTGTTGAGCAGGTGGAGGGCGCTGCGGGCACAAAAAAGTACACTGCTCAGGGTTCTGCCCAGGCGTTTGCGAGAATAGGTGACGCGCGATCGCCGCACTTCCACCATCCCCATCTGTTCAAACTGCGGAGCCTGCTCCATGCCGAAGGCGTATCCCGGTTGCCCGGTGAAGACCTGCACCTGCATTTTCTGCTGGGACAGATTGCGGGCCAGTTCCTCTACAAATTGCCCGGTGGCCGCATAGTCCGGTGGATAGAACTGCGTGACGATTGAAAGATTGATGGTGTGGGTTGGGGGGCTTGCGGAGGATTGTTGAGGTACTGGCTTTGTATTCTTGAAACCCAGGAACGAAGCAAGGTATTTGAGGAAAGCCATAGGTCGGTCAATACTCCAGATGAATTCAGCTATTGAGCAGTTGGGCACGTTTTCTGAGACGGACAGCGCCCAGTAAAAGTAGCAGCAAGAGAATTCCCGGCGTTGTTGACACACCAAACGGAACGGGGGTGGAGGGAGAGGGAGGGGGAGTCATGATGGAAGTGGTAGAACCATCAGGGTTGGGGGACGTGCCGGGTGTTCCAGTCCCGGGTACACCGGGCAACGATGTAGAAGAGGTGATGTTTGGGGTCTGGAAGGTTGACGTTGGGGTGCCCGATGTGAAGAGATCTGTGCCGGTCGATGAGGAGGTGAGACCTGTGGTAGTTGAGGCGGAGTTGAACTGGGACGTGCCGCTCACCTCCGCCAGCAGCAGTGGATTGGTGTCTTGAATGGAGGTGACGGAGGTGCCGTCGTTGATCGCAGCGGGCAGAGAAATGCCAGGTGCGGTGGTGTTGATATTGGCGAAGGGAACCGAGTCCTGGACACTCGGCTCCAGGGGTTGTTCCACAATCGGTGAGGTGCTTACCGTCTGCGTATTCAGGGTGCTGCTGTCTACCAGCCAGAGGGTACTGGAGGTTAAATTGACAGACACCTGTTCCTGAGTGCCGACTTCGGCGTAGTTGGTGGGATTCGACAATTCTGAATCCGTCACATAGGTCTCAATTGGCCCAACAGTGATGCTCATCTTACTTCCTCTAAAACTTTGTCAGACAGTTTGCGGCGGGTTGTGGCAAGGGCTGGGTTGCCGCTGTAGACGTACATTGGCTCCAGCGATCGCCCGGTGACGCTACCCAGTGTTAATACGGCTCCTCTCCCGACGGTGACGCCCGGCCCAATCACCGCCCGGGCAGCAATCCAGCTTTCCTGCTGAATGTGAATGGGAGCAGGCATGAGGGCGAAGGCCGGGTCGTTCCAATCGTGGTTGCCGGTGCAGAGGTACACATCCTGGGAGATGCAAACATGACTGTCAATGATGACGGGGGCGAGGTTATCAATCCAGGCATTTTCCCCCAGCCACACGTAGTCTCCAAGCGTGAGCTGCCAGGGAAATTTGATGCGGACTCCCGTTTTGATCCGCACCCGTCTGCCAATTTGCGCACCAAAGCACCGCAGTAACCAGACCTTTGGGGCAGAAAAGGGTAACCAGCGATTTTGAATGTAGGGGGAACCCAAAAAGTACCACAGCACTTGCATCCAGTAGGGAGCACCGGGTGTATACGAGCCGAGTTGGTAGCGATTCAAATACATAGCTATCTAGCTCAATTTTTGAAGCAGTTCAGTTGTGCGCCTGTTTGTCCTGTGAAGATCCAGAAAATGGATCGGAGGATGTCACGAACAGTGCGCAGTTGTGATTCAGGCGGATGAGCGGACGGAACCGCGACTGCAGTGGTTGTGATACCGCGACTCCCCAGAACGATGGCGGCGATCGCCCGCGCCCGGGGCATATGGTAATCTGAGGTCACCAGATAAATATGGTGAATCTGCTGGCGGTTCAAATCATCAACCAGGGTTGTGAAGTTGGTCACCGTATCCACTGCCCGATAGTCCAGTCGATAACGCTCCTCTGAAATTCCAACAGCATGGAAGACGCTGCGTGCTGCTTCAGGCGATAGCCCCGAAGACACCCACACCTTTAGTTCAGGATGGTTGGCCGCCAGTTCAGCCGCTACGGCTTCCCGTGCAGGTCGTCCGCCCAGAGACAGCACCAGTTGGGGGGTAGGGGTAATCAGATGCGCGATCGCAAGCCGCACTGGGATATACCCGATGAGCACCACAAGAACCATTGCCCAGAATAATCGGGCAGACCTCCACCACCATCGCCGCTGTCGAGATGACAAAAAGCGCTGAGATCCTGAGGAGAGTGAAGCCATCGTTTCAAAATCCCTGGAACCGACATTCTCAGTCTGCGATGGTCAGATTTGCGATCGCATTCTCTCAAGTGTTTTCTTTCACGTATAGGATGTATAGATTTGCGATCGTCCCGGCTGATATTACGTTTGCTGTAAACCCCATGTTCAGAAGTGACGCGACGCAAAGCATCGCGCCACTTCTGAACATGGGGTTTACAGCAAACGCCATCGCAAACATCTCTTTTATAAGCTGAAGTCATCAATGTATTGCAACTTCTATGACGGCTTCAGAAATCCAACCCACTCCCAACTTTCCAGGTGCGGCGACTGATTCGCAGGCTCCCGTAGAAGCGATCGCCCCAACTGAAACCTCCGCGCTCCTGAAGCAGCAGCCTACACTGCTGATGTCTCGCAGAATTGGCTATGCACTCCTGATACTGTGCTTTGCAGATCTGCTGTACGTGCTGCTGCCACCTGAGTTCACCAACCCTGTTTGGGAATATCAAACGATTGGCGATGTCATCAAGCTGGTGCCAGTCCCCATGCTGGCGCTGATGCTGATCTTCTACGGCGGCACCCGATTTCGCAGCAAACAGGAGCGACTGATCCTGAATCTCCTGTCGTGGATGACGCTGGTGATTGGCATTCTGTTTTTGCTGACGGTGCCCCTGGTGATGAGCAATTCGGTGCGCATCAACCAGTTCAACGATAATCAGATCACGACTCAGGTTAGCCAGCAGAAACAGCAGCTCGACGCCACCCGCAAACAGCTCGATCGCGCCTCCCCCGAAGAGCTGAGGAATCTGGTTCCCACGCCCGATCAGCAGGGAAATTTACCTGATATTCCTAACAGTCCGCAGCAGGCCAAAGCGCAGATTCTCATTAACCTCAACCGGGCCAAAGCCCAGGCCGATCAGCAAGCGGAAACAGCCCGCAATAACGTGCGGCGCAACCTGGTGAAGAACACCATCAAACTGGTGGTGCAGTCCCTGATCGCCGGACTGTTTTTCATTTACATCTGGCAGATGACGGCCTGGACCCGCCGCGCCATCTCCTATCAAAACGAGCCAGCCTAT
>JBIKWV010000564.1:0-4163 GCA_044356135.1 Elainellaceae cyanobacterium | reverse complement strand
GCCAAGCCCCCACACCCCCATGTTGCCAAATTTAGTGTTTGCAACACTAGTCTGACGAATTTTGGGCTTCTCCCATCCCCTTATTGCTCCCAACAGGAGTTACTATGACCACTCAGCACCGCTTTGAAACGCTTCAAATTCACGCTGGACAGGAGCCTGCTCCTGGAACCAATGCCCGTGCGGTTCCTATTTATCAGACGACCTCCTACGTGTTTAGCGACGCGGACCACGGGGCGCGTCTGTTCGCGCTTCAGGAATTCGGCAACATCTACACCCGCATCATGAATCCGACCACGGATGTCTTTGAGAAGCGGATTGCGGCTCTCGAAGGGGGCGTGGCAGCGCTGGCCACCTCCAGCGGTCAGGCAGCGCAGCTTCTGGCCATTACCAACATTGCCCAGGCGGGCGACAATATTGTTTCCACTAGCTATCTCTATGGCGGCACCTACAATCAATTCAAGGTGACTTTTCCCCGACTGGGAATTGATGTCAAGTTTGTCGATGGAGACGAAGCGGAGAATTTTCGGCAGGCGATCGACGATCGCACCAAAGCCATCTACGTTGAAACCATTGGCAACCCTCAGTTCAATGTGCCTGATTTTGCAGCCCTGGCGCACATTGCTCACGAAAATGGCATTCCGCTGATTGTGGATAACACTTTTGGGGCAGCGGGCTATCTGGCGCGTCCAATTGAGCATGGAGCCGATATTGTGGTGCAGTCTGCTACCAAATGGATTGGTGGGCACGGCACGTCCATTGGTGGCGTAATCGTGGATTCGGGTAAATTCGACTGGGGCAACGGCAAATTTCCAGTGTTTACGGAACCTGCTCCCGGCTACCACGGCCTCAACTTCTACGAAGCGTTTGGCCCGCAAAGTCCTTTCGGTAATATTGCATTTATCATTCGCGCCCGCGTCGAGGGACTGCGGGATCTGGGGCCAAGCTTGAGTCCCTTCAACGCCTTTTTGTTTTTGCAGGGACTGGAAACCCTCTCGCTGCGGGTTCAACGTCACGCCAGCAATGCGCTGGAACTGGCGCAATGGCTGAAACAGCATTCCAAAGTTGAATGGGTCAACTATCTGGGTTTACCGGAACATCCTTACCATCAACGGGCGAAGAAATACCTCACGAATGGCTTTGGCGGGGTGCTGAATTTTGGCATTCGCGGAGGCCGGGAGGCCGGACGTGCCTTTATCGACAATGTGAAGCTGGCCAGTCACCTGGCGAATGTGGGTGATGCCAAAACGCTGGTGATTCACCCGGCATCCACCACGCATCAGCAGCTTTCGGATGCAGAGCAGCGATCGGCAGGCGTCACTCCCGACCTGGTGCGAGTATCGGTTGGCATTGAACATATTGAGGACATCAAAGCCGACTTTGCACAGGCATTTGAGCATATCCAGATTGGATAAGTTTGGCCTGATTACCTCCTAACAGACATGGGAAGGGAGACCTCCTCTGGGATACAACCAATCACTGCTCCCTTCCCTTTTCTCTTCATTTTCAGCTAAACAAAACTTCCGACAGCACTGGGAAGGAAGCAACAGGTTGTCGTCGCCTATTGTTCTTCCTTCCCTTTTCTCTTTCAATCAGATGGTAATTTTAGCAACCGTTCCTGAGCTGCTTTCAATGTTTCAACTGTTTTGCTGAAACAGAAGCGAATGAAGGATTTCCCGCGCTCTGGTTCCTTGAAGAAACTGGAACCGGGGACGACGGCAACCCCAATGTCTTTGATTAGATAGCGAGTAAATTCAACATCACTGCTGTAACCAAAGCGAGAAATATCGGCGAACACATAATAAGCCCCTTTGGGAACGAAGTAGGGAATGTTCACGCGATCCAAAGTTTGCAACGTTAGATCGCGTCGGAGTTGATAATTTCGAGCCAGTTCAGTGTAGTAGCTGGGCGGTAATTTCATTGCTGCAACGCCTGCCCTCTGGAGTGGCGCAGGTGCACCAACCGTCAGAAAGTCGTGAACCTTGCGAATCGCACCCGTTAGCTCTGAATTTGCCAGAATATAACCGACTCGCCATCCGGTGACGCTGTAGGTTTTGGAAAGCCCGTTGATGGTGACCGTGCGATCGCCCATTCCCGGAAGCGTTGCCAGGGCGACGTGCTGTTCGCCGTCATACAAAATGTGTTCGTAAATCTCGTCGGTAAAGACCAGCACATCCCATTTCTGGCACAGTTCGGCAATGAGCGTTAGTTCTTCCCGGCTGAACACTTTTCCGGTGGGATTATGGGGCGTGTTGATAATAATCGCTTTGGTGCGATCGCTAAACGCCGCCCTCAGATCCTGCTCATCAAACGTCCAATCGGGCGGATGCAACGTCACATAACGGGGAATTGCTCCCGCCAGTACCGCATCCGGGCCGTAGTTCTCGTAAAACGGCTCAAAAACAATCACCTCTTCTCCGGGGTCAACCGTTGCCAGCAGGGTTGCTGCCATCGCCTCGGTGGAGCCACAGGTTACCGTAATTTGCTTTTCCGGGTCGATGTCTAACCCCAGATACCAGCCTACCTTTTGCGCGATCGCCTCCCGAAATGGCCGATCACCCCAGGTGATGGCGTACTGGTTGACATCGGTGGCGATCGCTTCGTAGGCTGCCAGTTTCAGTTCCGGCGGGCAGGCAAAATCGGGGAAGCCCTGAGCCAGATTGACGGCTCCGTGCTGTAGCGCCACCCGCGTCATTTCTCGAATGACAGATTCCGTAAACTGGTCGGCTTTCGTCGAGGTCTTTTTCTTCAATAAATTCGTCATGGAGAGTATCTGAGTTGCCCTGAGGAGGGTTTTGTGGCATACTTCTGCATAATATTACGGCATCTCGCCCGATATTTAGGATTTGATATTTAGAATTCATGCAGGCAACGATTCAAACTCCGATTGACTACGAGCAAATTGCTCAAGCACTGGCGGCAGAATTTGCACAGACTGCTGCGGAGCGCGATCGTCGCGCCGGCACACCCCTGGAAGAACGGGCAAAACTGCGGCAGAGCGGTTTGTTAAATTTGATGATTCCCAAAGAACACGGCGGGATTGGCGCAACCTGGACGGACACGCTGAAAATTGTCCGAGAGTTCGCCAAAGTGGATAGTTCGATCGCCCACGTCTTCTCCTATCACCATCTGGGGGTGGTCATACCCCACGTCTTCGGCACCCCCGAACAGCAAGATTACTACTACAGTCAAACGGCTCAAAACCGCTGGTTCTGGTGCAACGCCCTGAATCCGCTCGATCGCCGAGTTCGGCTGACTGCCGACGGTTCAAACTTTCGATTGAATGGCACCAAGAGCTTTTGCTCCGGCTCCGTTGATTCTGACCTGATGCCCGTCACTGCAATTCAGGAGGGAGTGGAGGGATTTCGGATTGTTGTGGTGCCAACCCAGCGAGAAGGCGTCATCGTTCACGGTGACTGGGATAACATTGGACAACGACAGACGGATAGCGGCGGTGTCACTTTTGAGAATGTATTGGTGAACGCTGAGGAGATTCTCATTCCCGATGCAGAAGGGGCTGTCTTCAAGACAATCCGCGCCTGTTTAACGCAAAGCACTTTCACCAACATCTACCTCGGTATCGCTCTGGGCGCTTTTGAGGTAGCGCAGCACTACACCCAAACGGAGTCCCGCCCCTGGTTGACCTCTGGTGTCGAGAAGGCTTCCCACGATCCCTACGTTCTTCACCACTACGGTGAGATGTGGACCAATCTCCAGGCCGCGATCGCCCTCACCGATCAGATTAACGTGCGTCTCCAGCAAGCCTGGGAGAAGGGGTACGCGTTAACCGCAGAAGAGCGGGGAGAGTGTGCGGTAGCGGTCGCCGCTGCCAAGTCTTTTGTCACCCGCATTGGTCTGGATATCACCAGCCAAATCTTTGAGGTGATGGGCAGTCGGGCGACGGCATCTCAGTATGGGTTCGATCGCTTCTGGCGGAACCTCCGCACGTTTACGCTGCATGACCCGGTTGATTACAAAATTCGCACTGTGGGTCATTGGGTGTTGAATGGCGAGTTCCCGACGCCGGATTTCTATTCTTGAGAAGCTCTCTTCTTTACTGGAGTTTTGACTATTTTCCCTATGAGGCCGCGAAACGCTCTCTGCGAGAGCGTTTCGCGGCGTACTTAATTTTAGCGCCGATTTTTCTGAAACGCTGGCAGCGCCAG
>JBIKWV010000340.1:0-5542 GCA_044356135.1 Elainellaceae cyanobacterium | reverse complement strand
AACGCTGACGCAGTCAGCGTTTTGGAGAAAATCGGCGAAATTTAGTCAAAAGTCCAGAACATGGGTGCAATACAGGTTTTTGTGAGAGATCCGGGTGAAGCATGGTTCTCTCACAAAAACCTGTGGTTTGCTGGAGCGCGAAGCGCTATATATATTTTGTAGTTGTGGAGATTGGTCAGTTTGCAGTACATCACCCTTCCCAACGGAGTGCTTCCTCCGGTTGCTCCCTACTGTCACGCCGTCAGGGCAGGAGACTTCTTGTTTGTCACAGGCCAATTGTCTGAAGATCCCCAGACAGGGGAGGTGGTCGTCGGTTCTATCGAAGAACAGACTCACTGCGTTATGAACAACCTGAAACTGGTGCTGGAACACGCGGGAGCCACGTTTGATCAGGTGGCGATGGCACGAGTATTTGTCACTGATTTCCGCTGGTATGAGCAGATCAATGAAATCTATCGCTCTTATTTCTCTCCCGGTCATTTACCGGGACGGACGACCGTGGGTGTGACGGCACTGGCCGGATATGGAGATATCGAGATCGACCTGATTGTCTACTGTGGTCAATCCTGACGAGTGGGGCGTTTCAAGCCCCCGATCGCCCGCCATGCGTTAGGCTAAGAACGAAGACTGCTGAACCGCGAGTGACAGCCCAGCCAGTTAAGTAAGGATTTTCAGATGAGTCAGACTGTTACCCCACCCCAAACTAACCTGAGCGAAGTCGCCCTGCGTCCGGCGGGCAATATGGCGATCGCCCCCCAATCTGAATTCAGCGAATTTCTGCAAGAGACTACTGCCCTCACCCGCCGCCTGTTTATTCAGCTCCAGCGCCGTCCGACCACGCTGATTGCTGGACTGATTCAGCCCGTGATGTGGCTGGTGCTGTTTGGGGCGCTGTTTCAGAATGTGCCGCAGGGGCTATTTGGCGAGAGTCAGAACTACGGTCAGTTTCTGGGTGCTGGGGTGATGGTGTTCACCGCCTTTGGGGGTGCCCTGAATGCTGGCCTGCCCGTCATGTTTGATCGCGAGTTTGGGTTCCTCAATCGCCTGCTGGTGGCTCCACTGGCCTCGCGTTTCTCCATCGTGTTTGCCTCCGCTATTTTTATCGCGGTGCTGAGCCTGCTGCAGACGGCGGCGATTATTGCGGCCAGTGCTTTTCTGGGTGCAGGTTTGCCTGACCCCGCAGGGCTGGCCCTGGTGGTGGGGATCGTCATGCTGTTGGTGCTGGGCGTGACGGCGCTGAGCCTGGGATTGGCCTTCGCGCTTCCCGGTCACATCGAACTGATCGCTGTGATCTTTGTGACGAACCTGCCGCTCCTGTTCGCCAGCACCGCTCTGGCTCCCCTCAGCTTTATGCCCGTCTGGCTGCGCTGGATTGCCAGCCTCAACCCACTGAGCTACGCCATCGAACCGATTCGCTATGTTTACACCCATGCGGATTGGTTGCTGGACAGTGTAGTGATGCAGGCTCCTTTTGGCGCGGTTACCCTGGGTGGTTCGCTGCTGGTGCTGGTGGCCTTTGATGCGATCGCCCTCCTCGGGGTGCGTGCCCTGTTGCGCCGCAATTTTTCCTGATGCCTCTATGTCGGCAGTAAGCCGAGCGATGCAATCTGGTAGATTAGTCGCAGCGCCGGGAGCAAAATTGCCTCGACCGTCGTCCAACCATTCATCGATCCTCTGCGAAGAACTGTGATGACTCCTAACCCGAATCGGATTCTTTTTAGCTTGCTGGCGTTGGGTGGCACTACCCTGGCGCTGACGGTTCAACCTGCCACCGCTCAGACCTACGGTGGTTACACCACTGGTGCAACTGCGCCTGCGCAAGACTTACCGCAGAACCAGAACCAGAACAGTGACCCTTTTTCTCGCAATGGCAATATCGAATCAATGTTTGACCTGATTCATCGGGCAAACTTTGGACAGATTCGTAGCCCCGGTGAGTTCCAGCAGGACCAAAACCAGAGCATTACCTCTGAAGCAGAGCGTTTTCGCCAGCAGCGGCAGATGCGCCTCCAGCAAACCACGCCCCAGGGAACGACTGTACCGCAGCAGGCCCCCCCGGCTCCGTCTCAGCCCCAATAGCGCTCGCTGCAATGACACAGGCCGATGACATCCTGTACTACTGGTTTGGCCCTCCGGGAGCAGAAGACAGCCGCTACGAGGTGCGGCGCAAACTCTGGTTTGGCAAGAGCGAGGCGACCGACCAGGAAATCCGCGATCGCTTTCTCCCCGCTTACCAGCAGGCTGCCGCAGGTGACCTTGATTCCTGGCAGGATTCCCCCCAAACCTGTCTGGCACTGATCGTGCTGCTGGATCAGTTTCCCCGTAATCTGTTTCGAGGCACGCCTCAGGCATTTGCCACAGATTCCAGGGCATTGACGGTGGCGAAGGGAGCGATCGCCCGTCAGTTCGACCACCAACTGCTGCCCCTCCAGCGACTGTTTGTCTATCTGCCTCTAGAACACAGCGAAAACTTAGCCGACCAGCACCAGTGCGTCACTCTGATGCAGCAGGCTGCTGACATCAGCCCTGAACTGGCCGACGCTCACGATTATGCAATTCGCCATCTGCGAGTGATTGATCAGTTTGGACGGTTTCCGCATCGCAACGCCATCCTGGGGCGGAAGAGCACTCCTGAAGAAGTAGAGTTCCTCAAACAGCCCGGCTCATCTTTCTAGAAGAAGTGGCGTAGTGCAAGGCCCTACGCCACTTCGTTAATTGCCATTTGAGCGAAGCCGAGGTATTTCTGGCTGAGCGAACCGAAGCCAGCGTTACTCCCGGTTACGGAACTGCCATGCCAGGTCGAGCACCTGAACCCAGCGCTTCTGTACTTGTTTGGGGGTGCATTTGAGCGTCTGGGCGATCGCCTGGTCACTCACCTTACTCCCCTTCAATTGCAGGAGCTGCTTTTGTTCGGAGGTGAGGCCGTCCTGGAAGGCTTCCCACTGCTGTTTGGGCATTCCCAGGTTCTGGTCGAGGTCGGCTCCGAGCCACTGGTGAACCAGTTGCCAGCGGTGGGAGCGGGCAAACTTCTCGACGTGATACTTGAACCGCTGCTGCAAGTAGTCCCGCTGGCGGGGGGTGAGACCGAGACTTTCGTCGATTTCGGGAGCGGAGAGGTCCTGGAGTTTCAAGGTCAGGTAGTCCACGCAGTCCTGCTGATCCTGGGATTCCAGATAGCTGATCAGCTCCTGGATGACGCGATCGCGCAGCACCGACTCCGAGGGGTCTACCGAATCGGCCACCATCTGTTCCCGCACCTGCTGCATCAGGGGAGAGCGGCTGTAGGCTTCGGCCTCCTCCGTTTTGCCAGACTCGACCGCCATCTCGATATCCATTGAGGTTTCGATCGGCTGACGTCGGGCAAAGCTCTGGGCGCGCAGGATGATGAGTTGCTCGTTACGGCGTCCTCCCAGGCTAATTCGGCGCTTGGCGTACTGTTCGGCAAAGGCCATGTACTCCGCCAGTTCCAGCCGTGTCCTGGGGCTATAGTCCTGGGGCAGGCCGTTCTCCTTACGGAAGGACTTCATCACTTCGATGTAGAAGCTCTGGAGGAAATCTTCAATTAAGTTGTATCGTCCCTGAAATCCGAGTTGGGTGCGGGTGGGGGCAACGTGGCGGTACACCATTGCACTCAGGTAGCTGTGCAATTCGACCCGTCCCCGGCGTGACCCCTGCTGAAAATAGGTGAGACATTTCTTGAGCCGATGCTGGGCCAGGGTAAGCTGCCACGTCTGCACCTGTCCAGAGGTCTGGATGCGATCGCTCTTGGCGCAAATTCGCTCGACCTCAATGACAATCCGTTTTACCACAGCCTCGGCGCTGGCAGTATTCGCTTTTGTTTCTTTTTGCAGTTCCGTCAGGAGCTGCTGCACCAATCGTAAATTCTGGATCTGAGGCAGTTCCGGTGCATCGCTGGCATCAATCGGGCTGATTTCAATCGGGGCGTCTGGAGTCGGTTCATCCGGGCCGTAGCTCGAGAGGTTCGCGGGTTCAACGTTCATGGCTGGGTAGATGATGATGCACAGTGGGTCGCCCGCTTGGAGATCTGGCTCAGGGAGTCGGGAGAATTTCCCCGATGATGCCGGATGTTCAGGCGGGGTGGAAGTAGAGCGGTGGTTAAGGACGGGACGATTTCGCGGGTCATCCCATTTGGGTGTGTCTTCCTTAACTGCCATAAGCTTCTACAATTTAGCGCTGAACGACTACGGGGAAAACCGATTTTGGCGTGTCAGTTTCTCAGGTGGCACTTCCAGCCGCAGTCGCAGCTCCAGTTGCCCCGAAGATCGCTGGCACTCCTATGTTCTCTCACAGGAGCATGAATTGATGAATCTGAGACATTTTTTGAGGAAAAGTACAGGTTCTCCCCAGAAGATATCGCAGGAGGGTTGCTACCCCCATGATGATCTGCCCCTGGTATAAAGGGACAGTTGCGGCACTGGAAAAGTTCCGTGAGAAATAATCGAGCCACCTGTTACACCTCAGCCAGGGCAAGGGGGGCGATCGCCTCCCAACCTAACCCCTGCCGAATCACAGTCGGCTCATCTCCAGTTAAATCCAGCACCGTTGAGACCGCATAGTGCATTGGGCCATCGTCCTCAATGATCACATCGACCAAGTTCTCCAACTCGTCGAACAGTTCCGCTTTTGAGAGTCGAGTATCGGGTTTGTCAAAGGCAGTCGAGGCGGACGTAGAAATAATCGGGTTATCCAGCGATTGCAGCAGTGCCTGACAGATGACGTTGTTGGGCACCCGGATGCCTGTGGTTCGCCGTTTGGGATCCATGACGATGCGGGGAACCAGTTTGGTCGCAGGCAACAGGAAGGTGTAAGGCCCAGGAATCAGGCGCTTGATCAAACGGTAGGATGAATCCCCCACATAGGCATAGCTGGCAATGTTGGAGAGCGAAGAGCAAAGAAAGGTTAGAGGCTTATCGCTGGAGAGTTGCTTAATTTGCCGGACTCGCTCCACCGCTGATTTGACATTCATGTCACAGCCGATGGCGTACACCGTATCTGTGGGATACAGCATCACTGCTCCCTGTCGTAGGGCATCTCGAACCTGCTCCACTTTGCGTGTCTGTGGAGTTTCCGGGTGAACTGTATGAATAACCGCCATGCTTCCCTTCTACCAAACTTTAGTTGCGCAATGTTCAATATTCTATAGATCCCCTTTTACTGGACTTTTGACTAAATCGCGCCGATTTTCTCCAAAACTAGTCAAAACTCCAGCTTTTAAGAGCCTATCCGAAAACCCAAATTCTGGCTGGCGCGACGCGACAGTGTCGCACCTGCCAGAATTTGGGTTTTCGGTTTTCAGATAGCCACTAAATTCTGGACTTTTGACTAAATTGCGCCGATTTTCTCCAAAACGCTGACTGCATCAGCGTTTTGGAGAAAATCGGCGCTAGAATTAAATATGCTGCAAAACGCCCTCGCAGAGGGCGTTTTGCAGCATCACAGGGAAAATAGTCAAAAGTCCAGTAAATCGAGACGATCCTTCAGAGTTACTTTCATCCAACTGAGAAACGCTATAAGCATTAGG
>JBIKWV010000339.1:0-5546 GCA_044356135.1 Elainellaceae cyanobacterium | reverse complement strand
CTACTTATCAACGGATGGCTAACGGCTACAGGGGTGCGTTTGCGGGGAACCAAAACCGGGCAACCTGACGATAGCGATCGCCATTCAGTCCTGATTGGTTCGTCCTTTGATTGTCAGGCAATGCACTACCCGTCTTCCTCTGCAAATCGAAAACCATCCCTATTTTTGAGCTACTGCCGTCGAGAATCTCCGTTTGTCCAGAGTGTGTTTGGTCATCTGGAAAGAGCCGGGTATACGGTCTGGCTGGACTTTCAGAATCTGGTGCCCGGAAAACCCTGGCAGGAGCAAATTGACGCAGGGATTTCTGGATCAGACACGATGCTGCTGGTGGTGTCTCAGGAGGCGATCGCGTCTCCCAATGTGGAGCATGAGTGGCGCAGGGCGATCGCATTGAACAAGCGCATTATTTTGCTGATATTTCAGGCGGTGCCGCTTCCGGTTGAACTGCAAAACTGCGAGTGGATCGATTTTCGCGGTCAGTTTCGGGACAGCATTCGAAAACTCAAAGTACAGATTGAGCTGCCAGCGCCACAGAAACTGGCGGTGCCCCAGTCGGGGTTCAAGTTGCCGCTGGGGGTTCAGTTGACCGTTGCAGCCGCCTCCCTGGTCAGTCTGGCGTCTTTGTCTTCCTGGTGGGCGATTTACATCCCGTTTTATCTGCTTCCCCTGCCATACCGGATTATCAGGCGTGATTTCAACTTCTATCGGGTGCAAAATGCTCTGCTGATGCTGCCCCTGACTGCTTTGCTGCAAATGCATCGCCTGCCGGAAGCGGGATTTCGTCACTTCGTCTCGATGATTGCCCTGTACGCCAGCTTTCTGATCACGCCGCTGCTCTTCTTTCTGCTGCGATCGCCCACGCTGCGCCGCTGGGGGAAACCGATTGCCTCGCCCCCACGCTTTGCGAAACCTTTGATCCCGGAGATCCAACAGCCTGCGCCCGTCCGTTTTGTGATTGACCATGCGCCAGAAGATGCGGAGTACGCAGAGGCGATCGCGGAGCAGTTCCAGGAATATGGGCATTGCCCGGTGGCACCAACGGAGCCTCCCGAAGTTGTCGTTGTCCTGATCTCAGAATTTAAGGGGAGTTCAACCTTTGATCCGGAGGAGCATCTGGTCTACCCGGTGATTTTGCAGGCGAATCAAGCCATCGACCCGAAGTTAAAGCGGGTGCAATGGCTTGATTATCGTCGGGGGTTGAGACACCTCGATCGGTTTGCCCAACTGCTGCCGGAACCCACCAAACTGCTGAAGGCACTGGGTATTATGCCATTGGGTAAGCAAACCGTTTTGCCCGCGATGATTCAGGCACTGGTGTTTTATCTCAGTTTCCTGGCGGTGCTCACGGTGGGGGGCTGGCTCACCTTTATCCTTGAGCCAAACTATCGAATCTCGCTTCAGGAAGCCGCAATCATTCTGGCGCTGGTGGGCGTTTTTCTGGGCAGTACAATTGTCACGATTGAGTCGCTGATTCACCGTAAGGGACTGGTAACTTCGCTCTGGCGTCTAGTCACCATCCTGCTGTTGCTGGGAACGACCTCCTGGCTCCAGATGGGGCTTGTGTTCGACGATATGGTGTTGCAGACTTCCGGGTGGAATTTTTTGTGGAAACCTGCTGTACTGATCCAGATGATCGCCCTGGTTGGGTTATGCTGGATGGTTCTGATGAGCGTCTGGTACTGGGAAGACTTGCTGCGATGGTTCCCTAAGAAGAATTTGGGCAAGCGGTTTCAGTCCGACGGTCGAACCACCGAATTGTGCCAGTGATTCCTGATGCTGCACCAGCTTCAGCGGGTGGTGATCACCCCCTCCCAACTCACGCTCCCCATACTCACGCTCACCCCCGAACAGCAACACTACCTGAACCGGGTGCTGCGACTGCGGGCGGGCGATCGCTTCATCGCGATGGATGGTCGAGGCAAATGGTGGCTGGTCACGCTGGAGGAAGCCGCTGACCAGGCGCGAATTTTAGAAGAGATCCCGATTGCCACTGAGTTGTCCATCCATCTGACCCTGCTGGTGGCGCTACCCAAGGGCAGCGGTATGGATGATGTGGTGCGCCAGGTGACGGAGTTGGGGGCAGGTGAAATTGTGCCTGTGATCAGCGATCGCACCCTTCTGAATCCCAGCCCCCAGAAGCTGGAGCGGTGGCGGCGGATTGCCCAGGAGGCGGCAGAACAGTCTGAACGGCAGTACGTTCCGGCGATCGCAGACCCCCTACCCTGGTCAGCCGTCCTGGAAACCTGGAATACCTCGAACGCCCGCTGCCTGATCTGCACCGCCAGGGGCAATCCACCCCACTTGATGCAGCAGCTTACGGTTGAACCCATTGATCCGCTGCGGCCCTTAGTGGTGGCGACCGGGCCAGAGGGAGGCTGGACAGCGCGTGAGGTGGAGAGGGCGATCGCCGCCGGGTATCGGTCTGTTTCGCTGGGAAAACGAATCCTGCGGGCGGTGACGGCTCCGGGGGCGGCCGTGGCCATAATCGGTGCAATGGCTGAAAAAGCATAGAGGCAAGGGCGATGCCCTTGCCTCTATGCAGAGTTAGTGTTTATCCGAAAACCCAAATTCTGGAGGGTGCGACGCTACAGCGCCGCACCCTCCAGAATTTGGGTTTTCGGATAGGCTCTTAGCTCGACTTTATCCATTTGAGTCCGGTGCCATTCCCGACTGTGTCTGGAGTGCAGGCGGGAAGCCTACCTTTTTGTATATCCCGCACCCATCTGATATATAGAAAAGTCCAGGGAGGGCTTGGCACACCAGAACCTGCTCTAGTAGAGGCTCTAGCATTTGGATAAAGTCCAGCTTAGGACTGGAGTTTTGACTATTTCTTCTACAAGGCCGCGCAACGCTCTCTGCGAGAGCGTTGCGCAGCCTATTTAATCTTAGCGCCAAATATTCCTGAAACGCTGACTCAGTCAGCGTTTCAGGAATATTTGGCGCGATTTAGTCAAAAGTCCAGTTAGTAGCTGGTTGGGTTCATCGGATCGGAGGCGAATGCCAGCCAGAAGGGGAACTGGAGGATCGACAGGCTGACCACATCTTCGGATTCGTCAATGATGATCAGCGGCAGCAGCTTTTGTTTCATCAGGCGATCGGCCCGTTGAGCCAGCGGTTCCGGCGCTTCAAACAGAACCACGCCCTGATCAGAGCCGAAGTCACCGCGTGTGATGCCCAGGCAATCCTGTAGACCGCGCCGCCATTCGCCCAGACGCTCTGGCAGGTCAGATAGAACGAGGACACGCATGCGATCGCCATACAGACTCCGCAGAATCGAGATCACAGCGGAAGCCACAAGGATGTTTTGCAGGCGCGACCCCATCGTGCGAATCGCTCCCCGTCCGCCCTGGGTGAAGAACCAGTTGGATACGCGCTCGGCGTGAATTGGCTCAAAGGTGCGACGAAGCTGCCAGGGCGCGCCGTAGTAGTCGGGTGAAGTGCGGTACTGATCCAACAATTGGCGAATCTGGCGAGTCTGCGCTTCAAACGCCTGTTCTGCAAACCGGGGGAGGGCATTGGGGTCATCCGAACGGCTGCGGCGATCGCCAGCATAATCGCTCTTCCCCTCCCGATCCTCCCGTCGCGCATCGGGTGGGGGGGACTTGGGGACTTGCAGCCGCAGTTCCTCCACCGTCGTCACCAGGTCTTGCAGACTATTGACCAGATAGTCCTTGAAGCCCTGGACTCTAACAGCAACATCCTGCGAAGTTCCGGCAAAGGTAGTGCGCATCTCCGCTTTGATTCGCTCCTGCCGCCGCTCCAGTTGCTCCACTGCAAGCTGGAGGGCCTGTTTGCGCTGCTCCCACTCGGCCAGGTTGTCCTTCATCATCTGGTTGAAAGCTTCCTGGAGTCCGTCACCCTGGCCGCGCACCATGCGATCGCGCACCTCCTTGAGGGAGGCGATCTCCAGTTGGAGCTGCTGTTCCTCCTGGCGCAGAGTAGTCAGCCGCTGCTCCAGTTCACTGCCCTCGCTGGGGGGACGAATCTGCACATTGGAGGTGCCCCAGGAGAGGTTGATGGGAATTCCGGTAGAGGAATTTTCTACATTAAAGGGGTTGGGTGCGGTGTTCGGCAGGTCAGGGGTGGGCGAGCGCTCCGTGTCGCCCTCGGTCGGCTCATCCAGACTCCAGGGATCTGAGGATTCGGGGGGGGGCTTGGGAGTATCAGCGGAGCCGTAGTTCGGAAATTCTTCGGGGGTCATAGCGGCAAACGACTGGCGAACAAGTAGAAATCGAAGGCGTGAACAATGGGCGAGTCAAATTATTCCTGGGGCTGCTGACTGGCCTTCTTGCAGCGCTGTTCAAGACAGATTCTGAGCATCGCCGGATCAAACAGGACGGGAACGAAATGAATGCTGTTGACTTCGCGGAAATAGAACAGGATGGGCACAGGCGACCAGAAGATTTCCCAGTTGATCCAGTCTGCGTAAGGGAAGTGACGAATCTGGGTGGTGCCTCGATTCACGTCGAGGGCCGTATCGGTGAACCGCAACCGTAGGGTGGCGGCCTGCACCAGGAGAAATCCGCCGAAGAGGGCGATCGCCCCCGCAACCCAGGGGTTCACCAGCATCAGTGGCAGGCCGATCAACAGCAGCACCAGCGGTAGATTGTAGCTGGGAGACAGTTCGACGGTTTCAGTAGCGGTGGGAGTCGTGGGAGTGGTCGTCACGATTGCAAGGGGTAAATTTGAAATACTCTCATTCTAAAGGGTGTCGAGCGGTCTGAATTAAAACGCCTGCAAGACGGCACTTCCTGGCCCCTGGAACATCAACCACGAGAGGAAAAAGTTGACGACAAAGATGGCCAGCAGTGCCGTCACCACTGCTGTTGTGGTGGATTGCCCCACGCCCTTTGCCCCGCCCGTCGTGGTCAACCCCCAACTGGAGCCGATCACGGCGATCAACGCCCCAAACACCACTGACTTAATGGCGGCGCTGATCAGATCCCACTCCTGCAAGAAATTCTGGGCAGAGTCGAGGAAGACTCTGGGAGAGATGTTGTACATCGAGTCTGCAATCAGCACCCCCCCGGTCATCCCCGTAGCAAAAGCCAGCGTTGTCAAAATCGGCAGCATCAGGCAGCAGGCAATCACGCGGGGGATTACCAGATAGTCAATGGGATCGGTCTTCAACATGTAGAGAGCATCGATTTGCTCGGTCACCTGCATGGTGCCAATCTCGGCTGCAAAGGCCGATCCCACCCGTCCTGTCACGATCACCGCCGTCAGGATGGGAGCCAGTTCCCGCGCCAGGGAAATTGCCAGCACCCCACCAACGGTCGTCCCCGCCCCCAGGTTGATAAACTCACGAGCCACCTGAATGGTGAATACCATTCCCACCGTTGCCGCTGTCAACAGCGCGATCAGGAGTGACCCCGGCCCCACCAGCGCCATCTGCTCCAGTACATTGCGGCGGTTAATTTTGCCCTTAAGGATATGTATCAATACCTGACCGCCCAGCAAAATGGCGGCTAACAGTCGTCGGCTCCAGCGTCTGAATCCAAAGTTTCCGTTGTTTTGGCTCAAGAGGTCGTTCCTTCAATTCTTAT
>JBIKWV010000338.1:0-5560 GCA_044356135.1 Elainellaceae cyanobacterium | reverse complement strand
GGATTTTATTGGGATTTTATTTTATAGCAAGCCCCTAAAACCCACCCACAAAACCAACGGCGATCGCCCTACCAATGGGGGACGTCTGGGAGGGAAAAGCATTTGCGTAAAATGGGTCGGGCAACACTGGATGTTTTTCGCGCAAATGCTTTGCCCCTACGATTTGGATGGTTGGACTGAACCAATCCCCCCTGGCAGATTCATGTTACTTTTTTCCTGACGGCCTATCGGTGGAAACCACCACATGCATGGAACTGCTCTCGACTTCTTCTGGCAACTGGTGTGGGGCACCCTGACCCTCAACCTGGACACCTTTCAACAGATCCAGGCATTGCCCCTGGCCTCCCGTGGAGCGCTGTACATCGTTCTGCTGGCCGGATTATCCCAGGCAATCGGGCAGAGCATCATCCTGTTTGCCAACCGAGTCAAACCCATTCGTTTCCTCCTGAGTCTGGTCATCGCCAGCATACTATTCCTGATCAGCTACTTCTTCTGGGCCACCAGCACCTGGGCGGTAAAGAATGTTCTCTTTCCCCCCGCAATCTCTCTGGAAAGCGTTTACCGCACCCTGGGGTATGCCTATGCGCCCCAACTGTTTAGCTTCCTGGTGGCACTGCCCTACTTTGGGGTACCGATTAGCGTAGGTTTATCGATCTGGAGTTTGTTGGCGCTGCTAGTGGGACTCTCGATTTCACTGCGGCTGACGATCGAACAGGCATTCATCTGTGGCGTTTTGGGGTGGATTGTCCTGGAAGTATTACAGCGCACGATTGGGCGTCCCATCAGTGCGATCGGGCAGCGGCTCTCGAACAAAGTCGCTGGCGTAGAACTCATGACCGATCTGAAACAGGTAGAAAAGATTGTACAGTCTGGATTTCAGACGCCGCCCCGACAGTAGCAAGAGGGAAACGAACACATGATAAAACTCCTGAAGCTTCTGACAATCAGTATTTTCGCCCTTACTGTTATTTTCTTCCTGCCACTCCTCGGACGGTTGCTGCTGATATTCCTGGACGCGCTCAGCGAACCCGTTCGTTTGACCATTAAGCTAACCATCGTGACACTTCTGGCGATCGGGGTGGCGTCTCTCCTCAGCCCCCTGGAAGCGCTGGGCTGGTGGGCAGGCTGGTATGGCGATGCAGTAGATACCAACCTGGAGTCAGTGAAGCTGCAAACGCCAATCGCCACCGATACCTCCATTGCCCGTTATGTCATTTATCTGGATGGCATTGGGCAGGCCAACTTCACCTACCTGCCAGAAGGCGAAGAATTCCTGGATACGCTGGCAAAATTATTGCCCCAGGATATCGCAATTATTCGCGGCATTATGCCCTACTCGGTGCTGAACCGTTCTCTCACAAGCGATCGCCCCTTTGCCTGGTTCTGGCGTTTGGCGGATCGAATGCGCCTGGAGAAACCGGGCAATAAGCTGGGGTTTCTGATCAATCTCCGCAATATGTTGACCGTTGCGGTGTCTGCTGACCTGCGCTACGGGCCGATTTATAACCGGGGGATGGCGCAGTTGATGTACGACAGTTTGATCAACTATGGATATCAACCGGGCAGTGGGGTGCCGATTACGTTGGTCGGCTTCAGTGGCGGGGGACAGATCTCGATGGGATCAGCCCCGCTGCTGAAGGAAGCCCTCAATGCACCAATTGATGTGATCTCCCTGGCGGGGGTGTTCTGTGGCCGCAACAATAGCCTGAAGCTGGAGCACGTCTACCACCTGGCGGGCGAGAAAGACAACGTGCAGCGGTTGGGGACCATCCTGTTTCCCCGTCGTTGGAAGGTGTTTCTCCTGTCCTACTGGAATCGCTCCAAGAAACATGGACAGGTCAGTCTGATCTCCCTCGGCCCAATCGGCCACCAGAACCCCGGCGGCGTGATGGATCCCCGGGCGGTGCTGCCCGATGGGCGCACCCATCTGCAACAGACGGTCGATTGGGTGGCAGGTATTTTGACAGGAGCGCTACCACCGCCCGAAACACTACCCGTTCCCCAGATCAGCACCTACGAACGCTATCAGGCAGGTGCGTTCAACCATTTCAACGATTTCCCTATTCAGCCGTCACCCCCATCGTCTCTGTACCGGGCGATCGCCCCCTGGATGGGTCGCCTGATCCTACCGGACTTTGAAGAACGGCAGCAGGTGAAAGGCGTCTGGTTTGAGGTGCATCATGCGCCTGCGGAGTATGGACATCTGGTGGGGAAAACGGTGAGACTGCGCTGGAAAAACGATCCTGCGTTGAAGGCACGCAATCAATCCGTCACTCGTGATGTTCACTTTAACGATGATGCTTGTCTCAGCTTGCGCAAGGGCATCATCCACCCCGAACGGTTGAACAGTTGGCGACTGGTCGATCCGCTGGAATCTTTGGCAGGGGCGCGTCCCAACGATGATATGTGGGTGATGCTGACGGGGGAAGTGGGGGTCAAAACATTGCTGACGGGTGTCGGTACAACACAACCCTTAGACACGATTTATATCAGCAATAGTCCAACGGAGATTTCCGGTCAGTATTCCGCATTGGTGCAATTCATTAAGCCATCGGAGCGCATCACCGATGGTCAATGTTATCAGGTGGCTCACTTCAATCGGGCAACCCGGCAGTTTGACGGGCCGCAGGAAGTGGTTCTCTTACCTGAAGTGATTCCTAACAGGGATGAGATTTTCGCTTCTAGCACCCGGGAACTGGAGCGATCGCCCTGCAATTCCACAGGCTGGTACATCTATGGTGCCGTCAACCGGGGGGGAATGTTTGTGGTGGAGGCGATCGCCCCCCGTGCCCTGTTCCAACTCCAGCCCGGTCGAGAAATTGTGGGTGCAAAGCCTGCACTGACCTATCTGCAACAGGAAACCTGGAAGAATTTAGAGACGAAAAAGGGAACGGTTTCGTCAACGCTGCTGAATACCCGTGAGCGCCATGCAGGCGTTTCAAGCTGGACAGAAGGAACCCGTGCTTTGCTGGTTCACAACTACGGTGGCATTGGTGGCAAGAAACGAGAACCAGCAGCGCAGGGGCCGGTGTATTTCGGTCACTTTTCCTACGGCATTGCGGAGGTGGTGCGAGAACCGCTGGCCGACGAGTTGCAATTTGATATTGTCTACTACCAGGTATATGCCCACAACGGCAGCGGGCTGATTTCCTGTCGGCACCACTGGACGAGCTATATGGGCGATCGCCAGTGGGGCTTCCTGGGCACCCGTCCTGTTTGCGATCTGCTAATCAAACTGGATGCCTTCACCGGGTATTACGACATCGACGGTACACCCCAATCTCCACTCGATCGCATTATTCAACAGCTTGACCTGATGATGGCCCGCTACCGCATTGGCGACGGCACCGGGGCGACCTACGTTGGCCCTGCCAATAACTGCGCTCAGGACTCGAATCAGGCGCTTTACGCTGCCCTCCGCAGTATGGTCGTCCAATCTCAATCCACCTCAAAACTGCGTCAATGGATGCGATCGCACCCCGAAATCTCCCAACAACTGAAACAGTTGGAAAGCCTGAGTTTTGCCCTGAAACGCGATCTCCTTCCCTTTGGCATCGCCAGAGCCGACTGGAAACACCATCAGGAACAGTTGGGCAGCAGTATGGAGGATAGCCCCGTGAAACAGCTCCTGACGGGACTGAGCAGTTGGCGCACCATGTTGCCCCGTGTGGCCAGTGAAGCCGTGGCGCGATCGTTCATCCATCACGACGCATCGATCTGGGTGCTGCGCACGAATCAGGTAGGAGGGAGCGACCCGGAGATTGAGCCGATCGCCCCGATGCGGTTGTAGTCTCTTCTATGTCAAAGAAACTGGCCCCTTCAAAGTCCTCCAAAATTGGAGAATCGAAGGAGCCAGAACTGCCTTAGCGCATCTATCTAAACCTCATCAGAATCAACTATGCAAACCGGAACTGCGCTGTATTGGCCAGATTCAATCCACCGGGTGCATCCTGGACGATCGCCACCAGTTCATCCGGCTGGAACAGGGTCGGGCCATTCTTGCGGAAGATTCCCACATCCCTGATGGAAGAACCGCCCTGGAGCGAATTGGGGAGAGCCTTCAGCACATAGCTACTGCGGGGACCGCTGAGTTGGATCACGTCTTCATTGATTCTGAAGTCGAGAATGCGAGCAAAATCACCCGTGCCATCAATGCCATTGAAGAAATTCCCTGCTTCGCCGTCGGCCAGGTTGTTGCCATCATCGTAAGCACTGCCGATCACAAACGTATCTCGACCCGCGCCCCCAATCAGGATATCAATTTCACCGCGTCCGTTGTTCAAACCGCCGGCACCGACCAACCGATCGTTGCCACTTCCTCCATTCAGGACATCATTCCCCTGCCCCCCCGTCAGTTGATCATTGCCACTGCCACCAGCAAGCACGTCGTTGCCATTGTCGCCAGTTGCGAGTATATCGACCGACACGTTTGTGGAAACCAGGGTATCATTGCCCTCGCCACCATTGAATCCAATGAAGCTGACGCCCGACCCGATACTGATATTGGAGATCCGCAGGCTGTCATTGCCGCCCAGGCCATTGATGCTATTAAAGTTTTCAATGCTCTGCATCCGCAGGGTGACAGGGACGAGATTCGTGCGTTGCAGCAGAATGTCGGTGCCAGTGGTGGTGAGGGTGAGGGTATCTCCCTGAGCAACTGAGCCTTGGAAGAACACTGTATCGGTTCCCCCATCACCCTGGATCAGATCGCTGCCATCGCCATCAAACCAGCCGAAGGTGTCATTGCCAAGGCCACCGATCATCGTGTCGTTACCCCGGTTTCCTTCGAGCAGGTCATTGCCATCACCCCCATTGAGCGTATCAATTCCGTCGCCGCCTCTGAGAATATCGTTACCTGCATCACCGTTCAGCCGATCGCTACCTTCGTCGCCAAACAGCCTGTCGTCGCCTGCACCGCCAGAGATAACGTCAAAGCCTGCACCGCCACGGATCGTATTGTTGAAGCTGTTGCCAGTCAGAATATCATCACTGTTGCTGCCAATTAAGTTCTCAATGTTAATGAATCTATCCGATCCTCCAAAGAATGTGGCAATTCCTGTTTCCAGGGAAGCAACGACGTTGTTACCGAATCCGGCGTAGCTGGCGGTATCATTCCCAAGTCCACCATCCAAAACGTTATTACCAAATCCACCGGACAAAACATCGTCACCTGCCAGGCCCAAAATCGTATCGTTACCTGCCAATCCGTTAATCGCATCAGGGAGCACAGTGCCGATCAAACGGTCATTTCCATTGGTACCATTGATAATTGCCATTGTTCGAGAGTCCTTTTTGATTCAACAGGAATAAGTTTCAGATCAGGTGTGATTCAGCTTTCCACAAAGGCGATTGATTCTTTTTCTTAAAGTCGCTCTAATCATGGGTTAAATGTTTAGAGAAACGGGTTAGAAGCAGACTTGTTTTTGTGTTTTGAACCAGTGCGTCCTTGACCATGCATTCAATCTAAAACTTTCAACTGCTGGAGTCAGTCTGGAAAAGTCAGAAAAGGTCATGAGCCAGAGTCAGAAGAAGTCACCTCTGCTCCAAAACCCTGATGAGA
>JBIKWV010000337.1:0-5562 GCA_044356135.1 Elainellaceae cyanobacterium | reverse complement strand
GCGCCGAACTTAATTTTACCGCCGATTTTTCTTGAAACGCTGCCGCCGTCAGCGTTTCAAGAAAAATCGGCGCGATTTAGTCAAAAGTCCAGTAAGTAGCCAGACGCAATTAAGCTTGAAACCCCAAAAGCTGTTCTGCCCTTCGACTTCGCTCAGGGCGGAACAGATCTTGGAGTTTCAAGCTTAATCCCACCTACCGACTGATCTCAGTACAAAGTGCTGTATCACGATGCAGAACCGAATTGGGCTTCAACCGTTGCATTGAAAGATTGAACGATCGCCATAATTTGATCGGCATCTCCATTTCGAAACAAGCCGTCTAAGCCATCGGGGTGGGCTTCTGTGAAGGGCGGTTCGTAGAGGTGACCGGGATCCATGACACCGTTTTGGGTCAGGTAGTCGATGATGGTTTCGACAAAGCGGATCTGGTTGGCGCTAAGGTTGCCACCTTCCAGGTATTGGGCAAAGGATTGTTTGGCGGCACTGCGATCGAGGCCAATCAGCTTGCGGATGAAGAGTTTCAGGCTCAGGTCTCGGCCAAACACCTGCTCAAACTGCTCCCGGCTTTCGATTTCATTGGCACTAAACAGCATCACCTCCAGGGATTCCAGATCTGCTTCGGTGAGGGGAACGTTGCGTTTGAGTTTGGCGATCGCCACATGGTTCTCGTTGGCGCGGATGTATGCCTCTACTTTCTTGCGGTACTGATAGGGACTGAAGCCCGTTTGTTGAATGGGAACATCGACCGCCTGAATCTCTCCAGGCTGATCCTCAAAGTTGGTATAGACGATCCCTTGCTGCTGGCGATCGATGAACTTGATCAGTTCTCGCAGATTGCGGCGCAGGTTATCGATCATCCAGGGGGTGACATCAGTCCACCAGGCTTCGGACTGCACCTCTTCGATCAGGGGAAGTTGGGCTTTGACCATCGGGATATCACGTTTAGCTTCCAGGTTGCTGAGGAGGTCGCGCACCTGATCGCGGAGGCGGACGAAGTCGTTGGTGCGCTTCAGGAGGGAGAGTTGCAGTTTGAAACAGAGGAGGTCGAATTCTTTGGCGAGTCGCTCGCCCGCAGGGAGGCCATTCGGAAGGGCAGCAAGGGAATTGGCGATCGCTTCGGTGTCTGCTTCGCTGAGCTGTTGCCAGCGATCGCGGTTGGAGAATTCTTCGACCTGCTGGAGGTGGCGACGCACCAGGAAGTTCTCCCGTTCCATGCTGGCGACGTGCTGATGGAGGTCGTTCAGGAGGGTATTGCGGAGAGTTTGGAGGGAATTAGAGGTTGAGTAAGTACCAGGAGATTCGGCTGCCGTGGATGAGCGGATGGGTGGATGAGTGGATGAGAAACCTGGCGAAGTTGGGGGTGAGTTTTCTTCTGCCTCCTGCCCTCTGTCCTCTGCCTTCAGGAGTTGGGTCAGTTCCAGGCGAGCTTTGACGAGGCGACTGGTGAGGGTTTCGGGAAGGGGCTGGTTGGCTTCGGAAATGTCTTGCTTGAAGAACTCGCAGTTGCCGTAGAGGTCGAAGACCAGAAATTCGTTCTTGTGCTGGTCGATGCCGAATAAGTTCTCGCAGAGGCGGGTGCCTCGTCCGATCATCTGGTTGAATTTGACGCGGGAGAAGACGGGCTTGAAGAAAACCAGGTTGACCACTTCAGGGACATCCACTCCGGTGTCGAGCATATCGACGGAGACGGCAATGGTGGGTTGCCTGGTGGTCTCCCCAAAGTCGTTGAGCAGGCTTTCGGCGTTGGCCAGTTCGCTGTAGATCGCCTGGGCAAACGAGCCTTTGAGATGGGGATAGTTGGCATCAAAGCGCTGGACGATGACATCGGCGTGTCTTCGGTTGCGGGCAAAGATGATGGTTTTGCCGAGGCGATCGCCCCCTTCCACCTTGATCCCCCGCTGCATCAGTAGTTCGAGCGCCTGGTCGATGGTGTTGATGTTAAACAGCCAGCGGTTGAGGGCGGAGGCATTAATCTGAGGTGGAATGGCTCCGGTTTCGTCGTCGCGCAGGTTCTCTTCGTACTCTTCCTGTTCTTCCGGGGAGAGGTCAGCGTAATTGATGCCGGAGCGCAGGAACTTGAAGGAGACATCCACGCCTTTGGGAGGTACGAGGTAGCTGTCCTTAATGGCATCATCGAGTTCGTAAGCAAAGGTGGGGTTGCCTTTTTCCAGTTCAAAGATGCGGTAAGTGTCGCGGTGGACTTCGTCGCGGGGGGTGGCGGTGAGACCGACCAGCAGGGCATCGAAGTAGTCAAACAGGGCGCTGTATTTCTTGTAGATGGAGCGGTGGGCTTCGTCCACAATCACCAGGTCGAAGTGGCCGGGGCCAAAGATGCGCCCGTTGCCGTCTACCCGGTCGATGAAGTTGAGCATCGTGGGATAGGTGGAGAGAACCACATTGGCGCTCTCGACGGCTTTGTCTTTGGTGAGGTCGATGGGGGTGACGCTGGGAAGGTGGCTTTTGAAGGCGCGGAGAGCCTGGGTCAGGAGAGCATTGCGATCGGCCAGGAACAGAACGCGCTTGACCCAGTTGGCGCGGATGAGCAGGTCAATGAGGGCGATCGCCGTCCTCGTTTTCCCGGTTCCGGTCGCCATCACCAGCAGGGCTTTGCGGCCCAACCCGCCTTGAAGGGCACCCTTCCCAGGAAGGGATGGGTCAAAGGTTTCGGTGATGCGGCGGATGGCTTCGGTCTGGTAGGTGCGGTTAACAATGGTGGGGTCGATTTGCACCAGGTGGAGGCGTTTGCGGCTGGTGCGGCGGAAGATGAGCCGTTCCAGTTCGTCTTTTTTGAGGAAGCCATGGACGTTGCGCGGGGGATAACTCTGATCATCCCAGATCCAGGTTTCGTAGCCGTTGGAGTAGAAGATGATAGGGCGCTGACCGAACTGAGCTTCCAGGCAGTCGGCGTAGAGTTTAGCCTGGTGTTTGCCGTTGTTGGGGTTTTTGGTGGTGGCTTTGGCTTCGACCAGGGCGAGGGGTTTGCCGTCGTCGCCCCACAGCACGTAGTCCACGTAGCCTTTTCCGGTGGCGTTAGGCATTCCCTGGACTTCGTATTCGGTCCATCCGGGTTGGTCAATGTTCCACCCGGCTTCCAGCAGGTATACGTCAATCAGGTTGGAACGGGTCTGCGCTTCGTTGAAGTCGTGGGTATCGGCAACGGCTTCGGCGATCGCCTTTCGTGCTGACATTTCAGCCTTCGCCGCAACCAGTTCCTGCTCGGTTTGCTGCTGTCGGGCTTCGGCGATCTTGCGTATCTCCTGTTCTTGAGAGAGCTGCGCTTCGAGTTCCTGGAGCCGCTTGAGGTTGTCCCACCCCTGGCCTCTCCCAGGAGGGGAGGCTTCCCACCCCTGGTCCCTCCCAGGAGGGGAGAAGTGGAGGTCTGAGAGGGTGCGACCGTCGGGGGCGTAGTAGCGGCAGAGCCAGTACAGGAAGTGAAAGAGTTCTTCGATGACGTAGAGAGACTTTCTCTCGGTGATGGGGGTGGACTGGTGAACGGCCATGTTCCCCAGTTCATGAATCGCCCGCACTTTTTGGAACAGGCTGGGGGGATTGAGGTTGTCTTTGAAGGTTTGCTCGTGGATCAGTGCCCCCAGCTTGTTGTCGTAGGGAAGCTGGAGGTAGGGGTCATTCTTATAGAGCCAGAGAACGGCTTGCTCTAGGGTGAAGCGGGCGTAGAAGCAACTGGCGCGGGGAGCCGAGTAGACAAGGCTTTCGGCCTGGGTCGCATGGGGAAATAATGAGGGGAAGCGGGACTGCAGAAAGTCGAAGTTGGACGCCATGACGCTGTGTCCTGGATCTCGGCCAGTGGGTAGGGGGGATGCTGGTCTAGATCAGTTCTAACCTTCAGAAAAAGCAATGTCATGGGGTCGATCGCCCTTTCCCCGTGCGATCGCCAAAAATCATCGACTCAAGGGGCGGGCGTTGGAGGCCGTTCATCCTTCCAGGATTCGCTGCACTGCAACCGGAACATCTGGAAAGGCCAGCGGACAAAGTTCGCCAGTGGTCAACTCAACCTCTGAGCGATAATCTCCATCGACAGGGTCACGGAAAACCTGCAACTGGTGCTTTTTCAAATTGACGACCCAATATTCCTGAATCTCTGCGATCGCATAGGCTTTGCGCTTCACTTCTAAATCCTTCGAGAGGCTGGTGTTAGAGAATTCGATGAGCCAGAAGATGTTTTCAGGATAGGGGTGATGCTGCAAGTACTCTCGCCCCAAAGGTTGGACGATCGCTACATCGGGTTCCGGTTCAGAGGCACTCACAGGGATCGTAATCGGTTTAGCCTGTCGAATGGTTACCCGACTGCCCAATAATTCCTTCAGATAATCACTGGCCGAAGTGGAGTAGTAGGCGTGGGGTTCACCTTCGGGCGACATCTCAATAATTTCTCCGTTCAACAGCTCCACCCGCCGATCATCCAGAATTCCGGCGTCGATCATGCGGTGGTACTCGTCCAGGGTCCATTTGGCGATCGCCACAGTCATGGTGAATCCTCCCCTTGGGCTGCCTTTATTCTGGCATTTTGATGGCGATCGATTCTATTCCTGAGCCTTTTGATAAACTCTTTGAAATCCTGGCTGAACATTGTATTTCCACTGGTGATATTCCTGGCGAATTTGCTCCAGAGCTGCAAGACGAACGGTATAGGGCTGGGTACGCCAGTAAGCGGTATCTGTCTTAGGTGCTTTCAAACTCGTTTTGGTAACGATGAGTTGGCGACGATTTGGTGCATCCATAATTTTTTATAAGATTACTTTTCTTTGCGCTAGCTTGCAGAGGCTAATGGACGAATGCTCAGAATTTCATTCGCTTGTAAGGCTTTTATTGCTGAAATGGGTACGACCACCACTGTAATTGATTCCCCTATGGCATTAAAGACTTCTAAAACGCACCCCTCTTCCCCGTCGTCAGGATGAGGCACAAGATCAACCAGGGTCGCCACATCACCCGCTTTGAGCTGATGTTCTGGCACATCTTGCGTTAACGCAACATCTTTATAAAGCTCAACGGTCACTGGGAAGCTCCTTATGAGATGAAGGGAGATTTAAGACACGGCGAACTCCGTGATCTTGCGCCGCTCTAGGGATTTGAAGCCAAGAACAATCTGCTCCTTAGAAATGCCGTATTTCATTAATTCAGAGGCAATCCCGTCTTCTGTGCCGTCCTGTTGAATCCAGATCTTCTGATCGATGATGTCGAGGTGAATTAAAGTGCCATAAATGCGTCGGTTGTTCTGCCAACCCAGCTCAATGAGGAGATAATGATCGCCCTTCTCGTCTACTACCCGTTGCATCTCAGTATCGGGGTCTGGCCCTAAGAAGTCGATGTACTCCTGTAGGGCATTGAGAATGGCGCGTTTCAGGTTGAGGTTTGGGGTATCCATACCAATAGTTTTATGCGTCAACTTGCAGAGGCTAATGGACGAATGCTCAGAATTTCATTCGCTTGTAAGGCTTTTATTGCTGAAATGGGTACGACCACGACTGTAATTGATTCCCCTATGGCATTAAAGACTTCTAAAACGCACCCCTCTTCCCCGTCGTCAGGATGAGGCACAAG
>JBIKWV010000336.1:0-5571 GCA_044356135.1 Elainellaceae cyanobacterium | reverse complement strand
AATCGTGCCCCCCAAAATTTAGGGGGGGGCAAAGTCCCCCACCCCACAATCAATAACATCTTTATATGCTCCTGCTCTGACTCGATCTTTGCAATTGCTCATCTACTCCTAAGTTCTCCCTTCGCTATGCAAGCCGTTTCTCCCCCGATCGCCGAATTCAATTCATCGACCTCGATCGCCGATACGCTGATTCAGTTGAATGCTGCGATCGCCACTGAACTTACACCTATCGTGTCGGACATTGACCTGAAGGGGATTTATCCCCGCGCCTTCATGCATCGCATTGGCGCAGTTGGGGGGTTTGCCCAGGCGGTTGCTCCAGAATTTGGTGGTGTCGGTAATGGTCTGCGGGCCGCTGTTCAGGTGATTGAAGCGGTTTCTCAGGAGTGTCTCTGCACAGGCTTTATGGTGTGGTGTCAGGTGGCCTGCACCTGGTACATGCAAAACAGCGAGAACGACTATCTACAGCGGCAGATTCTTCCCCAGGTGGCAACTGGGAAGCGGCTTGGAGGTACGGGCCTGTCCAATCCGATGAAGCATTTTGCTGGAATTGAAAAGATCGCTCTGATGGCGCAGCGCACTACGGGGGGCTACATCCTCAATGGAATGCTGCCCTGGGTGTCAAATATTGGTGCAGGCCACTATTTCGGAATTGCTGCCCAGTTGTCCGACTGTGATGATTACTTGATGGCGATTGTTTCAGATGAATTGGAGGGGCTGACCCTGCGGCAGAATGCCCACTTTGTTGCCCTGGAGGGAAGCAACACCTATAGCTGCGTATTTCGAGATGTCTTCGTGCCCGACGAATTGATTCTGGCATCGCCCTGTACGGATTACGTGAATCAGATCCGTCCCGGTTTTATCCTGACTCAGGTGGGGATGGGATTGGGCCTGGTAGCAGGCTGCATTGAAATGATGGAGCGCAGCAACCAGCGGTATGGCCACGTCAATTGTTTTCTGGACGATCGCACCGATAATCTCTCCGATGAGTTAGAGACTTTTCGTCAGAGTACCTATCGGATTGCCGATGAAATTACGGGCAAAAAGATGATTGAGCGATCGCTGCTCAAAGAAGTGATTCAGGCGCGTATTTTGGGATCTGAATTGTCGCTCAGAGCCGCCAATGCTGCCATGTTGCACGTTGGAGCAAGGGGCTATTTGCACGGTGCAAAAGCGGAGCGCAAATTGCGAGAGTCTTATTTTGTGGCGATCGTGACTCCTGCTCTAAAGCAATTGAAAAAAATGCTGCATGATCTGGAGAAATAGAGGGGACAGGCAATGGGCGGTAAGGTTTATTTACTCACTCGATGACATCTGTTGACTTGCATCCTAAAAGGATTTTTCTGGATGCTATCTCTCCAGTACAGCAACAAAAAAATTTTGTGGGGGTGCAGGGATTTTACCCCTGCACCCCCTACAAAACCTGGTGTTCGTAACACTAGTTTGATATCTCAATAAATGCTCCTTTGTTTTCTCAGATGAAGGGGTATTTTGCGCACAGGAAAGCATTAAATGAAAGTCCCAAAAATAGATAGATTTAGTATCAAAAGGAACAATTTTTTTGTGCTGTGAACTGTTAATGTAGCCCTACTGTTGCCAAATTAGAAAAACACACGAAATTTATGACGACTCTCACGGAGTTTTCAAGGATAAGCGGGGCGTACTCCTTAGAAGGATTAGCGTGTGCCTGTGGCGGTTCGCACCTGGCGCAAGAGCACTGGAAATTTCTGGAGGGAATGCCCGAAGATCCGGCGGATTTAGTTGATGACTTGATCAAGATGGGTCACTATGCAGATACCACGCTGGATCTGGCAAAAGATTTGACCTACGGCGGGTTCCAGCAAGCGCTGGTGATGCGCATGATTAACGAGGCGGAACCTGAACAGCGCGATCTGTGCAATGCCCTGATTCAGCAGGCGGGTGGTCTGGAAGCAGCGTTTTCTGCTGCATTTGGGCCGAATGCTGCCGAATTTTTTGGGGATACGATTCGCATGGGCCAGTTCACCCGACGGGATTTTCTGACCAAAGTCGCAGCGGCGGCGGCAGTGGTGACCCTGGCCAGTTGTGTCAATAACGGGGCGAATCAGACGGAATCCTCTCCCACCTCAGCCTCTCCCACGGGCACTTTGGAGAAAACGGATCTCACCATCGGGTTTATTCCAATCGCCTGCGCGATTCCTATCGTGGCCTCTGAACCCCTGGGCATTTATAAGAAACACGGGCTGAACGTCACCCTGAAGAGGATGCCCAACTGGGCTGCGGTACGGGAGTCGGCGATCGCTGGAGAACTCGATGCTTACCACATGCTGTCGCCCATGCCGATCGCCATGTCGCTGGGTCTCGGCTCCACCGCATTTCCTATCAAGCTGGCCAGCATTGAAAATATTAACGGGCAGTCGATCGCCGTTGCAATTAAGCATAAGGATCGGATCAAGTCAGCGGCAGATTTCAAAGGCATGACGATTGGGGTGCCGTTCCCCTACTCGATGCACAACCTGCTGGTGCGCTACTATCTGGCCTCCGGTGGGTTGAATCCCGACAAGGATGTGAAGATTCAAATCGTGCCACCGCCAGATTCCGTTGCCAAGATGGCTGCCGGACAGCTTGACGCCTTCCTGATGCCGGACAACTTCGGACAGCGAGCCATCTTCGAGAAAGTCGGCTTCATCCACATGCTCACCAAAGACCTGTGGAACGGCCATCCCTGCTGTGCCTTTGCCGCCAGCCAGCAGTGGATTGATGCGAACCCCAACAGCTTCCGGGCAGTCAATAAAGCCATCATCGAAGCGGCTGGCTACACCAATGACGCCAGCAACCGCCTGGAGACCGCCAAGCTGATGAGCGAGCGGAAGTATCTGAACCAGCCAGAACCCGTGTTGCAGGCGGTGTTGACGGGTAAGTTTGACAACGGTCTGGGACAAACCCTGGATGTGCCCGATCGCATTCAGTTTGATCCCTACCCCTGGAAGAGCTTTGCCACCTGGATCGCGTCCCAGATGGTGCGGTGGGATCTGATGCCTGAAGAGAAGGCGAAATATGAGGAAATTGCGGATCAGGTTTACATGACTGACCTGGCGCGAGAATTGGCGAAGGAACTGGGGCAAAATCCACCCGCCGAAGCAACCCGCGTTGAGAAACTGAAGACGGGTGACTTCGACCCTGCCAAAGCGTCTGAGTACGTGCAGGAGCAAATCAAAAAGTACGGAGTCTAACCGATGACCTCACCTGCACTGGGGCGCTATCGATCGCGCTCTTCCGTCTCTTTCCTGCAAAATACCAACGTCCAGGCATTTGCCCTATTTTTGCTGCTGCTGGCCATCATTCTGATCGGATGGGAGTTGGGTGTCAATCTGGGCATCTTCTCCCCCGTGATGCCATCCGCCAGCCGCACGATCACAGACTTTTGGGGCTGGATCAGCGATCCCTTTTATGACAACGGTCCCAACGACAAAGGCATCGGGCTGCATCTGCTGTCCAGCCTGCAGCGGGTGCTGACGGGATTTCTGCTGGGATCGGCGATCGCCATCCCCCTGGGTATCCTGATCGGCCTGTCGGAAGTGACCTCGAAGGCTGTTGATCCGTTTATCCAATTGCTGCGTCCCGTATCTCCCCTGGCCTGGTTGCCGCTGGGGTTGGGATTGCTCAAAAGCTCTGAAGGCACAGCTCTGTTTGTGATTGCCATCTCCAGTATCTGGCCCACCCTGATCAACACTCAGTTTGGCGTCAGAACGGTCTCGGCGGATTACCTGAATGTGGCGCGGACGCTGGGTGCTTCCCGCTGGCGCACCATTTCCAAGATCATCCTGCCTGCTGCTGCCCCCAATATTGTGGCGGGACTGCGCATCAGCATCGGCATTTCCTGGCTGGTGATTGTGGCGGCAGAGATGATTGTTGGAGGGACGGGGGTCGGCAGCTTTGTCTGGGCGGAATGGAATAACCTGAACGTTACCAGTATCATTACTGCAATCATTGTGATCGGGGCGACGGGAGTTGTGCTCGATCGCCTGCTGGCACTCCTGCAACACTGGGTTTCCTTCGGAGAGCGATGAACACTATGATTTCTTCTCACACCAACGTCACTCAAACAGATACCGCTGTCCAACTGGCGCTGCGGGATGTGTGCAAGGTGTTTCCGGGGCGGCAGCGCTGGCAGGATAAGCTGCTCCGCCGCACATCGCAGGACTTTGTGGCGATCGCTGATATCAACCTGGACATTGCTCCCAACACGTTTGTCTCGATCATTGGCCCCTCCGGTTGTGGTAAGTCTACCCTGCTGAGTATCATTGCCGGACTGACCACACCTACCCGTGGCTCCGTTTTGCTCAATGGGGCGGAGGTGCGCAAGCCAGGGCCAGACCGTGGTGTGGTATTCCAGCACTACTCCCTGATGCCCTGGATGACGGTGGCGGAGAATATCCGATTTGCGATCGAGACGGTCTATCCTCAGATGCCCCTGGCGGAGCAGAAAGACATTGTGCGGGAGTACATCGAACTGGTGGGCCTGCAGGGGGCTGATCGCAAACATCCCCACGAACTTTCCGGGGGGATGAAGCAGCGAGTGGGGATTGCCCGGGCGCTGGCGATTAACCCGGAAATTCTGCTGATGGACGAACCCTTCGGAGCGCTGGATGCCCTGACGCGTGGTTTTCTCCAGGATGAGGTGGCCCGCATCTGGGAACAGCAGCGCAAAACCGTCATCCTGATTACCCACAGCATTGAGGAAGCCCTGCTGCTGTCGGACAAGATTGTGATGATGAGCCGGGGGCCAGCTGCCCGCATTGTCGAAGTGCTGGATGTGCCGTTCCCCCGTCCCCGCAGGCGCGAAAGTCTGGATCAGTATCCCGACTACCATGCGCTGAAGGCAGAATTGGAACTGCACCTATCGCGGGAAACACGGGCGATCGAGGAGTCCCGGATTGGTAGGGGTTAGTCCGATGATTGGGGCAGGCATGTGTGCCAACTAAAATCACCGCAGAAGCGCAGAGAGCGCAAAGATTTTACTCTGTGTCCTCTGCGCCTCTGCGGTGAACCAAGCTGAGTTTAACGATTCTAAGGAGGCATTGAATCATGGCAGATGTAGAAGTGTCGGCAATTACCGAAAAAATGCTGGCCGCTAAGCAGGCCAAAGGGATGAGTTTTGCCGACCTGGAGGCAGTTGTGGGCCACGATGAGGTCTGGATTGCAGCAGTGTTCTACCGTCAGGCCAGCGCCTCAGCGGACGAAGCCAGTAAACTGCTGTACGCGCTGGATCTGAGCCAGGATCTGGTGCCCGAACTGGTGGCTTCTTCCGTCAAGGGGCTGGGGCCTGTGGTTCCTACCGATCCTTTGATCTATCGTTTCTACGAGATCATGCAGGTCTATGGGATGCCGATCAAAGCGATTATCCACGAGAAGTTTGGTGATGGCATCATGAGCGCCATCGACTTCACGCTGGATATCGAGAAAGAGGAGGATCCAAAGGGCGATCGCGTTAAGGTGACGATGAACGGGAAGTTCCTGCCTTATAAGAAGTGGTAAGGGACTTGCCATAAAATAAAATCCCAGTTTTAGCGTGGCGGGGGGGGGGCGCGC
>JBIKWV010000335.1:0-5584 GCA_044356135.1 Elainellaceae cyanobacterium | reverse complement strand
ACGCTCTCTATGAGAGCGTTTCGCGGCGTGATCAGGCAAAATGTGAATACTCCAGTTATATAGTGGGGAGATGTCGAATCGATCGCACCCTATGACCTGGAACCCAAAATCCCTGGGCAGTATCCCCTGGTTGGCAATTGGTTTACTGGGAATTTTCCTGGTATCGCTGGCGCTGCGGTTCTGGCAGTTGAGCCGTTTTAATGCGCTGGTATTTGATGAGGTTTACTACGCCAACTTCGCCTCCGGATATCTGCGCGGAGAACAGCAGTTTGGTGGCCATCCGCCCATCAGCACCTACATTCATGCGCTGGGTATCTGGATCTCTGAGCGCCTGGGTTGGGGCGATCAAACCCTCCGCAACAGCCTGACGCGCACCGACCTGGCCACCTTCAGCTACCGCTGGGTGAATGCACTGTTTGGGTCGTTCTTTCCACTGATCATCGGAGCGATCGCTTTTCAACTCACTCGCCGCAAAGATTACACCTTCATCGCTGCCCTGTTTGCGGCAGTGGATGGCATGTTCCTGGTGGAGTCGCGCTATGCCCTGAATAATATCTATCTGGTGCTGTTTGGGTTACTGGGGCACCTGTTTTTGCTGCTGGCATTGAGAGCCGCCAGCCTGCGGCACCAGAAAGGGGGAGGGTATCTGGGGGTAATTATCCTGCACCTGACGCTGATGGGGATTTTCTTCGGCGCATCCATTGGCATTAAGTGGAATGGAGCGGCGTTTTTGCTGGGGGCAGGAGCGCTGTGGGCGATCGCCTGGGGCGTCAAATTCCTCAATCGCTGGCGCAAAAATCCAGATGCAGAACCAGGAGCCGCTGCTTCTCCACTGGAATTTCTCACCCGCCTGCACCTGGGATGGGCCATCTATGGGTTTGCCCTGATTCCGGCGATCACCTACTATCTGAGCTGGATTCCCTACATGCAGCTCAAACCGGGTGTTAGCTTCTGGGAATGGCAGGGGCGAGTGCTGGACTACCACAGTCGGGTGGCAGGAGCGAACGCCCATCCCTATTGTTCCGCATGGTACTCCTGGCCGCTGATGGTGCGTCCGGTGGCTTACTTCTACAAAACCTCCGACAGCCCCCTGGATCCAACCCTTAACCCCAATCCGGTTCCCACTTCAGGCAACGTGATTTTTGACGTTCATGCGATGGGCAACCCTTTTCTCTGGTGGTTTGCGGCGATCGCCATACTTCTGTTCGCGGTCACTTTGCTGTTTCGCGTTTGGGACTGGTTGCAAAAAGCTCCGCCCGAAGACCCCCTGCAGGACTTCACGCTGCTTCCCCACAACTCTGCCGCCACCTGGACCGTCACCTTTTTGGTGGTCAACTGGCTCACCAACTGGCTGCCCTGGATCAAGGTCAGCCGCTGTATCTTCATCTATCACTACATGGGGGCATTCACCTTCTCGCTGCTGGCGATCGCTCTTTTGGTCAGCAACTGGCTTCGCAGTCCCCAGCGTCCTTACCGGGCGATCGCCGTCACCACTATTTTCCTGATCGTTGCCGCTTTCGTCTTCTGGATGCCTTTCTACCTGGGTCTTCCCCTTTCTCCGATGGAGGTCACGATTCGCCGCTGGTTCCCCTCCTGGATTTAGCCCATGATCCAGACCTACACCCACCCCGAACTGGCAACCCCCTGGCTCCACAGGCACACCGGACGTACTGCTCTCTACACCTGCATTCTCGGATTCACTGAGACGGGATTGGTGCCCGGAATTTCTGCTGCTGGGGCGACTCCGGCAGACCGGGAGTATACGGCGATCGCCGATGCCGAGTTCCTCTACGGCGGCGTCCAACCCCAACCCGCGTTTCCGCTGCCTCCCCTCACCGCCGGAGCCTCCCCGACGCTCATTTCCCGTGCTGTGATTGAGGGCTGCCATCTGCCCGTGTATCTGTTTAACGCTGGACTGCGCCATGCGCCTACTGTGCCCACGACCGATCTGGGAGGCACTCCCGCTCACTGTCTCAGCAGCGGTCAGGCGATGCAGTTGGGCGTGGTCGAACACCTGCTGCATCAGGGCCTGTACTGGGGAGAAAAGCTGGCTGCTACGGCTGAAGGGTATTTAATTCTGTCAGAATGCGTGGTTGGAGGTACCACCACTGCTCTGGGTCTGTTAACGGGGCTGGGCTGGAACGCCGCCGGAAAGGTGAACAGCAGCCACGCCACCTGTAACCACGACCAGAAATGGCAGCTTGTGCAGGCAGGATTGCAGCGATCGGGCCTGAAAATTCCTGCCCTACCGCTACCGCTGGTTGCTGCGGTGGGGGATCCCATGCAAATTGTGCTGGCGGGAATGGCGATCGCCGCCAGCCGTCACTGCGGTATCCTGCTGGCCGGAGGCACCCAGATGCTGGCCATCTACGCTCTGATGCAGGCGCTTGAAGCACACCAGGGACTAAGCTGGAACCGCGATCAGGTTCTGGTGGGTACAACTCGCTGGGTGGCAGAGGACCCAACCGGAGATACGGTTGGACTTGCTAATCTGCTCCAGGCTCCTCTGATTGCAACCCGCCTCAGCTTTGCCCAATCTCGCTTCTCCCATCTGCAAGCCTATGAGCAGGGGTTTGTGAAAGAAGGGGTTGGGGCAGGAGGGTGTGCGATCGCGGCTGATTTAATGGGTTGGGGTGAGGGCAAGCTACTGGAAGCGATTGAACGCCTCCTGGAAAAAAGATTGGCTCTGCTTCAGCCGTAAAGGGCGAGGTGCCTAACCGAGAACTCAAATTTTGGAGGGCGCGCCGCTACAGAATTTGGGGTTGCGATACCAGACAACTCGCCCACCTGGATGAAGTAGTCAGCACCTGGTGCCATTACTTTTGACTATGGGCTACCCGGGGAATGATTAAATTTAGGTGGGGCACCCATTGACCTCGTGACTCGTCTGAGTAATTTGGTTACGCTAGTAAGGGCTTTTTAAGTGCCGGATTTCCTGTTGAGGTTGAGAGTGATGAGCCAGCAGAACGACAAGCAACGGAAACCCTTTGGCCAGCGCCGCCAGCCGCTTTGGCTGAGTGTCAGTGCAGTCAGCAGTACTATGTTGGTGGGAATCAGCGCGGTTCCTTCGGAGTTGCGCGGAGCGCTAATCGCCCCCGCCATCGCCCAGGTTGATCCCGCTGCCGATCCGGGTGCTGGCCCCAGTGCTCAGGATTTGCTGCCGTCACCCGTTGTCCCAGCACCCGCACCTGCGGCTCCGTCGGTTGCTCCCCCTGAAGTTTTGCCTGCTCCCGCTGTCGCTCCGCTTGAAGTAGCGCCAGCACCCAGCGCTAATCGTCTTGCTCCTGCTGCGGCTCCCACCAACTTTGATGACTTGTACATTGACCCGACCCGGTACCAGGTCGGCGCGACGAAGAGTCCTCATGCAGATGTGGTGCTGTCGGAGCGCTCTACGGGCTGTGAGACAGTGCTTCAGCCGGGACAGTCAGTGCCTGCCAGTCCCTGTGCCTCTGGCGCAGGTCAGTCTTTTGTGGCAGGTGATTCCCCAAATGCGATTCGCATCGGCCCCGTCAGCTTCAGTCGCAACGGGATTGCAATTAACTCTTTCTCGGTACAGGACTTCTATAACCGCACGATTCGACCGCTGGCGCTTCCGGGTAACGGCAACGCCCGACTGATCTTTCCCTTATCGATGCCCGCCGTTATTACCTCGGTCTTTGGCTGGCGGCTTCACCCGATTCATGGAACCGTCCGCTTCCACTCCGGCACCGACATCGGCGCACCGATGGGAACCCCAGTCGTTGCGGCCTATTCTGGCAGGGTGGGAACTGCAGACTTCCTTCAGGGCTACGGCCTCACAGTTGTCCTCGAACACAATAACAACACTCAGCAGACGCTCTACGGACATTTGTCGGAGATCTTTGTGCGTCCCGGCACCTGGGTGAAGCAGGGTGAGGTCATTGGTCGCGTCGGTAGCACCGGTAACTCTACGGGGCCTCACCTGCATTTCGAGTTCCACCAGCTCACAGATCAGGGCTGGGTTGCTCTCGACCCCGGCTCTCTGCTGGAAAATGGCCTGACCAATTTCATGCAGCCGCTCCAGACCGCAGAGGCAAGACCGCTGACCCCGGCGATCGCCCTTAATATCAAATCGCTTCAGGATTTTGGTAAACTGGCCAGCGATGCTCGACCAGAGCCAGCCCGCAAAGAGCAGCCTTAAGCGAATGACCGCTCCCCGCCCCAAAGTTATTTTTCTCGATGCCGTTGGTACCTTGTTTGGCGTCAGAGGCAGCGTCGGTGAGATTTACGGTGAACTGGCGCAGCAATTTGGTGTCAAAGCCGATCCGCAGGCACTCAACTCAGCCTTCTTTGACAGCTTCCGCAACGCACCTCCGATGGCTTTCCCGGGGGTTGACCCGGCGCAGATTCCCGACCGTGAGTATGCGTGGTGGGCGGCGATCGCCGCTGAGACCTTCCAGCGAGTTGAGAAACTGGATCAGTTCCACAATTTCTCTGCCTTTTTCAGTGCGCTCTACAGCCACTTTGAGACTGCCGACCCCTGGTTTGTCTATCCCGAAACCCACGATGCGCTTAACCGCTGGCGCGATCAGGGGGTCGAACTGGGGGTTCTCTCCAACTTCGACACCCGGCTGCACCCGGTTCTCAAACATCTCAATCTGAGACAGTTCTTCACCTCTGTCACCATTTCCACCGAGGTTGGTGCCGCCAAACCCAATCCCCAGGTCTTCCAGGCTGCCCTGCAAAAGCACAACTGCCCTCCGGAGGCCGCCTGGCATGTTGGTGACAGCTTCCGCGAAGACTATCAGGGAGCACGCTCCGCAGGACTACGCGGCATCTGGCTCAAGCGTCCCTAGTGATTCGCCAAGCGAACTTTGCCTGGTTGTCTGGTTGGAGTGGCGCGTGAAGCGCGCCACTCCAACCAGGCAGAGTTTTTTGGGTGGACTACTAGCACCTGTCCCTCTTTCGACAGTCGTTTCAATTCATCCTGATGTGGGAAAAATAGAATGTAGGGACAGGGAATTTGATTGAAAATTCCTGTCTGGGATCTACGTCTGCTCTGCAATTTCCCCCGTTAGCCTTGTAGCACTTCTCATACCGAAATTCCCCGGTCGTTTCCATGCCGCATTGCTCGATCGCGTGCGTATCTACTCCTTACCTGAATTGCTATGAATACTCTTCCTGCCCCCCTCACCTCTTTTACCAGAGCAAACGATAGCTTCCGCAAGGCCGCCCACGCCCGCTGGCACCGACAGCAGAGCAAACTTCATATTCTGCGATCGCAACTTGGCTTCACCGAAGCCCAGACTACCCACCCCAGAGCCTGTCAGGGGTGTGAACACTATCACGGCATTGCCTATGGCTATGGCAGTGAGCGATCACTGCTGATCTGTGGCTTCCATCCCTACGGATGGGACGGCGACCTCTGCCCTGACTGGACGGCAGTAGAACTGTAACCTGAGAGAAAGGGGCACTTCGTGCCCCTTTCTCTTGGGATTTTGGATTAAATAAAACCGAATATTTTTTGATGGAAGCGCCGCTTAGGGATCTGCTGTTTAATAAAGTACCAGTTTTAGTTTTGCGCGGCGGCGCCCCGCCCAAATAAAAAATGTTCATTATTTTTTTT
>JBIKWV010000334.1:0-5590 GCA_044356135.1 Elainellaceae cyanobacterium | reverse complement strand
CCCCATTAGCATTCCAGTGAAGGTGACGGCATGGAGGCAGTTCTCCCGCTCAAAATAGGATTGAACGGTGGGAAGGAAGCCAATGTTATCGGGGCCTGCAACCATCAGATGGGTTTCAGGAAACTGCTGATGAACCTGACCAAAGGCGGTGGCGAGCAAGTCCAATCCTTTTTTGGGATCAATCCGCCCCAGGAACAGGATCAGGGTCTTACCGCGAGCACTGGGGAACTGTTCGTAGAAGACTTCAACCTCGGCGGGGTTTAGATTGGGTTGCTGTGTGATGCCGTTGGGGGTAATCGCCAGAGGTGTCCTGAGGTTAAGCTCCTGGATGTGAAGCGCTTCACTGGTGACCAGTGCCCGAATAATGCTGGCTTTTTGCAGCGCAGACTTTTCAAACAATGAGTAGTATGCTTTCTTTTTCCAACTTTTGTAGGCGATCGCCCACGGTTCTAACATGCCATGCGGATGGATCACATAAGGGATGCCATGACGCTGGCAGGAACGGTAGGCCGAAACATTGGTATAAGAAAAGATGGCGTGGGTGTTGACGACATCATAATCAGCGACGTGATGGCTCAGCCAGCGACCCATTGGCAGACTGATCTTATAGTCTTTGAAATACCAGTAGGGGAAGTACTGTACCCGAAAGCCATCCTGCTCAATCCAGGTCTGTAGGGGCACATCCAGGTAACTGTCTCCATTCGCATTGGTGGTGACAATATCCACATGAAGCCCGTTATGAGCAGTCGCTTTTGCCAGCTCCAGAACCGACAGGGAAGGCCCACCATAGACTGGGCCGAGGGCAGGGATGACGTGCAAAATTTTCATGGGTTTAAGGGGAGGTGGCAGGGTGATCGGAACGGGTGTCTGGGGGGCCAGGGGAGCGAATCGAATACTCAACTGCCTGAAGCAGACCCTGTGCAAAGTAATCCGGTGAAAACTGCTGAATATGCGCCAGTGCAGCCTGTCCCATTGCTGTTAAATCCACAGCCCCCATACTCAGTTTGTGCATCAACTGGGTCAGCATCTGGGGATTCTCCGGGTCAAACCCAAAGCCATTGTGGCCCTCGATCACCAGATCCTCAAAGCAGCCACAGCGATCGGAAACCAGAACGGGCAATCCTGCCGCCATTGCTTCATTCACCACCAGACCCCATTGCTCGTGGGTGCTGGCATGGATAAAGCAGCCTGCGTGGGCAAAGTAGGGAAACAGTTCCTCCTGCTGTAGAAATCCAGGCAGGTGAACGTAGGGGGTCAGCTCCAGGGATTGAATCTGAGACTCCAGGTGCGATCGCAGTTCTCCATCCCCACACAGCACCAGATCCCATGCCGATTCCCCAACCATCTGTCGATAGGCGGCGTAGGCGTTGATCACAAAGGGCAAATTCTTTTTCTGAACAAACCGATTGATGGTGAGAAAGTAGGGGCGATCGACCGGGCGGGGCAGCGACTGAATCCGGTCGGGATGAAAGCCGTCGTTGCCCACAACGTCATAGCCGAGGGCGATCGCCCTTGCCTGCATGCCCAGCGCCATCAAATAGCGTTTCTGGGGTTGTCCGCCCACCAGTGCGGCCTGGTACTGGTTGACTAACCAGCGTTTCAGACGTTCCTTGACGGGCGATCGGGTGAAGTCGGCAGCGGTCGTTTCAGAAAAGAGAATGGCGGGTTTTCGGTGCCAGCGGCTCCAGGCCAGGGCAGCCAGCATCGCGGGGCGGGCATATCCGGCGATCGCCACCCCATCTGGCTTGACCTGATTCAGTAACCGATACAGAGCCGGAATCAGTCGGGTCAGGGGAACTTGCTCGATTTCCTGGTCTTCAACGACAGAATGGATGGGGAAGGGCAGGTGGGAGAGGGGCGATCGCCAGGGATACTCGGCTTCAAAGCGGCTCAGCTCGATTCCGGTGACGCTCCAACCGATGTCGGAACACGCCTGGTGAAACGCCTGAATGCGAGCAATATGATATGGCCCGTAGTTGGTAAAAAGAACAGCGATATTCATTCTTGCAGAATGGAAAGGCTTCTGAGCTTGCGCTGATTCAGATATTCCAGATAACGTACCAGCGCATAGCCAAACACGATCGGCCACAGCACCAGCAAGGTAATGTCCCGCCCCAGGTTGGGGGTGATGCCCAGCCCCGTCAGGAAAAGCCCCAGACGCAGCACAGAGTAGCGGCTCTGATACCAGAGTCGGGTCAAAAAGCCTGACCAGACAGCCAGCAGCACTGCGGGAGCCAGGGGGCCGAGCCAGGGGCCAAAGTTGAGTGCCCCCCGTCCGATAAATCCGGCAGCCAGGGTTGCAGTGCCGTATAGTCCCCTCAGTTCTTCATAGGACTTGCCCAGGATTGGCTTTCCAGGCCAGAGAAACCGGGGAATAAAATTCAACATTTCACTGACATAATCCATACCCAACTGAAGCTGGAGCACACCCTGCCGATAGAAAGAGTTGATGTAAAACAGCTCCTGTGCCATGTTCAATCCCTGGTGTTCAGAGGTGGTTTTCAGTAGGGTTCCACCTGCCAGATTGTTCAGGTACTGTTCATATCCGGTATTGCGGAAGGTGATGATGACCGAAAATGCGTAATTTAAGGCCAGCACCAAGCCTCCCGTAAAGAGTATCTTCAGCCAGAGCTTTTGCTTCGACATCAGAACGTAGCTGAAGAAACCGGGCAGGGCTACCGCCAGGAAGGCGTTGCGGGTGCCGGAGAGCAAAAAGCTGGGCCAGGAAATGAGAATCAGAAAAACCGTGAGGAGTCGGATCTGAGGACGTTTCTGGAGAGGCAGCAGGACGCCAAAGAAGGCGCAGACCAGGGTGTAGAGGTACCCAGCGGAGGAGATGATAAATCCCGTTGCACCGGGTTCGACCGCGCCCCGCGACCAGAGCCGGGGTGCCCATCGGCCTCCAGTGGGGAAGAGAGCCTGCATCAGGTTCCAGTCCAGGCGGCTGAGACCATAGACCAGCAGCAGCAGCCACAGGATGACCAGGTACTTCATCAGCTCATCGGCATTGAGCAGGGAACTGCCGAGGGTGCGAATCGAGGCGACCTGTCTGGGGATGAACCGATGGGCGATCGCTGGTACCAGACAGCGAAAAGCCACCAGAAAAATCATCACCTGCAGATAGCCGTCCTCGATCAGCTCTGGAGGAAATTCAGCGTAGTTCTGTGGGTACAGAAGAACTTCCAGGAAGTACCACATCCCAGTTGTGGCGTAGATCAGTAGGGCAGGAATGGCCCAGGCCCGGTTGCGCTTCAGAAAAGCTTCAAATGACAGGCCCAACAGCACCATGACTGCAAGGTTGTAGGCCAGCGGTAGATGGATGGTGAATCCTGTCGCGGAATTCATACGCCCTTTTGTGTGGAATCAACCGAGCAAAGCGGCCAATCTGAACTGTAAGTCCTGTAAGCTGAAGCCTTCTAAACTGCATCGTTCAGACCATTGCTGGAGTCTCTGCGGCTCTTTCAAACAGAACCGGAGTACGTCAGCGATCGCCTCACCCGATACGTGGGTTAACGTGACCCCATTGATTTGATCTTTCACAACATCGCCACACCGTCCGGACGCGATGATGGGGAGTTGCCACGCCTGGGCTTCCAGTTGGGTCAGACCAAACCCATCCGAAAGGGTTGGAAAGAGAAACACATCGGCCTGCTGATAGCAGGAAGCGGTGCCGCTGCGGGGGACTGGCCCCATCCACCAGATGTTTTTGAGGTTGGTGATTGCCTCTGGCAAATTCAGGTTTGACGCCCCCACCATCCAGAATTCAATAGGTTGGTCGTGCAGCAGCTTCGCCGCCTCTAGCAGGGGCATCAGCCCTTTGCGCAGGATGATCTGTCCCAGGAACAGAACGCGCAGGGGGCGATCGCTGGAAAACTGCTCCGGATACTGACGCGTGAAGCTTTGGGCTGCGGCTGGAGTCTGATAGGCGAGGGGGACGACCCGGAGTTTATGGTTGTCGATGCCAGCCTGCTGGAGGGCACTGCTGGCCCAGGATGAGTTGACGAGGATGCGATCGGCCAGCTCGCATTCTTCTCGCCAGTTGGCCCAGTAAGATTGGGGCGCGGTTTCCCAGTTGGGCTGATAGCCGGGATACTTTGACTGCTCTTTCAAAACAATCTCTTCTTCAACGGGGCCGGGGTCGATCTGTCCCAGAATGCAGTACCAGCCCTGGGTTTTGGCGTAGCGGAAGAGTTCCAGGGCGGCGTAGCTGTAGGTAAACAGGATGGGGCGATCGCTCCCCTTTCTGGCGATCTGCCGCAGGGCGCTGACGGCTCTACGCTGGAACCAGCGGTTGCGATCGAGGATGCGCGGCCAGCCACCCGTTTTTCGGAAGCGCTGCTGGGCTTCGAAGGCGATGAGTTGGGGGGTGAAGGACTGGACGGGAGCCTGGGCGAGGTCGGAGTGGTGGCGATCGCGCAGGGGCTGGAGGCTATTGAGGGGGAGGCGGGCGATCGGGGAGGCGGGGGGAACCCAGGCGTCGGTGATCAGATGGGCAAGTTGGTTGTGCTGGTGGAGCGATCGGGGGATGGCGTAGTGTTCACGGGCACCCAGTTGGCAGCAGATCCAGGAGGGCATTTCAATCGGTCGTATGGTGACTTAAGGAATAAAAAACGTCTACTAACAAAATGGGAGTGCCTGCCAACGCTTGAACTCTTTCCAGGACATGCGTTGACGGTTGTGCTTGTATTTTGAAATCTCCCAGATTCCTGAAAACTCACCTTGTAAAGGGCCAACCCGACCCACCTTAGCCGCCAGGATACAGCGAGACGTGAAAGTTCGGCTTTGCTTGAGTAAGTTCCATCTTGTAGGAACAAACCAATCGTTCCAGAGAACGTTATTGCGTGCGCCGTAGAAGTCCATTCGATGCCAGTTACGTCCGGCATCAGAGGCAGTGTGGTGTATTTGAAGCCCCGGAAAATGGTAGCAGTAGTGTTGCTTCTGGAAGGCTCTGGCAGCAATCTCCATTTCTTCACCCTGATGGATCAAATCTTCGCGGTATCCACCTATTTCTAAAAACTGCTCTCGGCGAAGTAAATGACCGCATCCTATGAAGAATCTCACTGGATAGGGCGTAGTCTGAATTGACTGGCTTTGGTGTTTTTTGAGGACTGGATTATAGATCGGAAAGCTTAAGCAGAAGCAATTTTCATTAGTTTCCAGGAATTCAATGGCGGCCTGGAGAGAGCCGGAAACCGGGAAGGAATCATCATCTAAACTCAAATAATATTTCGTTTGAATACTTCTAGCTAGTTGATTCCGGCGAGTCATATAGCCTTGAGAACGGTCAAATCTTATGATCTCAATCTTCTGATTTTTTTCTGAAATCTCAAATGGGCATGGCTGGTCGGATCCATCGTCAAATATGAGAGTAGGAAGGTTTCCCCAGCCCGCCACCTGAATATTCTGCAGGGTAATCTCAAGATCTTGCCAGCGATTTTTAGTGGTGATCCCGATTGAGACTAGATCAGATAAGTGTTCCATAGTGCTTACTATCAACTTCTTTTTCCTGGCTATCATGGCTTCTAACCCTGATCACTTTGGCAGGAACACCTGCAACAATCGACTTTCCCGGCATGTCTTTTGTTACAAC
>JBIKWV010000333.1:0-5591 GCA_044356135.1 Elainellaceae cyanobacterium | reverse complement strand
CCGAAACGCTGACTGGGTCAGCGTTTCGGGAAAATCGGCGCTAAATTAACTATGTCGCGAAACGCCCTCACAGAGAGCGTTTCGCGGCATTATAGGGAAAATAGTCTTATCTGGTCACCCTACTTTGCTACCCGGTCGGTGAACAATCAACTCCTGATTACGACGGCGATCGCCATCAATTCCCACCAGACGAATATAGTGGTTGGGGTGTTGAGTGAGACAGTTGCTGAGGGCGGCGATCGCTTCCTCAGTTGAACCCTGATACATGCCGAAGCACTGCCAGGAACCCGTGCGAAAACGGCGCTCATCCACGTATTCGATACCCAGACGCAACCCCTGATTCAGAATCTTGCGGGCCTCCTGGCTCAGTGCTTCAGGGAGTTCCGTCGATGAACTGTGACCGTTGGGACTGGGGTAGCTGGGGATGTCGCTGGTGCTGCCGTAGTAGGTAAAGTATTCGCCGGAGGATGCCTGAGCGCGCCCAGCAGGTGTCGGCGCAGGTGGCTCCTGTGATGCCTGTGAGATCGTCCGCAATACCTCGTTGTACTCCTGAGACAGGCGCAACTCGCGGATGCGATCCTGTTCGCGCACCATGTCATTCCCAATCTCGATCAGGTGAGACAGGCTGAAGTTTGGTTTGCGGAACTCCACCGGAGACCCGTCGCTGTGAACAACCTTTTGGGAGACCTTCTCGATGCCAATATCCTGGATGAGTTGGCGCACCTGCTCGTCAAAGAGGCGCGATCGCATGGCACTGAAGAAATCCGTGGATTGCTCCGGGAACTCATCCACCAATCGCTGCACGTCTCCCTTTGGCACATCATCGTCGGAGAAAATCCCGTTCACAATCCCGATCCGCTCCTCATGGGTGGGATCCCAGAAAAATTTCTCCATTCGCCCATCGCGGATCAAGGGTGCGTAGAGGGTGGAGAAATCGTTCCCGGTAAGAATAATCGGAATACGAGTCGTTGGATCTGCGTCGTAGCTGCCGGGGAGCTGCACGTTCGTTGGATGGTCGGCAATATTCATCAGGGTGGCGTTCACCAGTTGGGTGTTCACCGTGTACTGGGTGCTGGAGTCCACCCGCCCGATACCTGCATCCACGTCGTTGATCATCAGTACCGCCATCCGGCCATGCACCCGGCTCCATTCACCCGCTTCTCGATAGCGCAGCCGAATCAATCGTGCCGGGTCACCCGCATCGGGACTTTCCAATTCTCCCGCAGACATATAGACCACGCCGATGCCCATGCGCTTAAACACCAGTTCGCACATGAAGGTCTTGCCTTCTCCCTTGCGCCCGTGAATCCCCAGAATCAGGGGAACGCGCACGTTGGGCAGGTTGAGGAAGTTTTTGGTGATGTGGACGGAGAGGCGATCGAGGAATTTGGGTGGGAGGTAGTACGACATGCAAGTGAAACCGGGCTGTGCAAGGGGTAGTATTCGCCTTCTCTAGATTAGAGCAACCCGGTTCAATGGGGCGATCGCCAAATAAATTACGACTGCCTGCCCAGCGCTACCCAGTCTCGGATTGCCTGCTGTGTCCAGAGCCAATTGCCATTCAGCGCATTGGGTTGGAAGCTATAGGGGTCGTTGCGATTCACAATCTGATAGATTCGGGCTGCACGATCAGACAGTTTCGTCGGATCTCCAGCAAAAGTCGGATCCAAAGAGGCTTGTTTGAGGGCCAGGGCAATTCCCGCGTAAGCGCTCAACACGGCGGGATTGTTTAACGTCTGAGGTGGCATAAAGCAACTTCCTGGAACCGTTTCTGCTACTGGCTCGCCACCCTGACTGCCCAGCGTAGAAGTTACAATCTTGCACCACGTTTGAATTGCTGCTGCGGAGTTGCCCTCAGTATATTGAGCAAAGCCCAGTGCCATCGGGTAGTCCACGCTGTCCTGGTTGTCCTTGAAGGCTTTCTCCCAGGAGCGACGGGCATCATCAACGCTAAAGTCCTTACTGCCCTGCTGTACAAACTGCCACTGCATCCGGCCTTGCAAATAGTTGATCGATGGCTCACTAATATCATCAGGCGATACCGCATTTAGCGCTGCTCTAGCCGCTTCCATGGCTCCCCTGTCGAGCAAAGCTTTGACCGCCAGTTCGGCACCGCTGCGGTTCCCCTTGTTGAACCGATCAATGGCGATCGCCGCCACTGCTGAAGTATCAAGTGAGCCAAATTCGCCCTGCTCAGATCCACCCGCCAGTGGATTGAAGGTTTGGGAGGGGGGGCTGGCTTCTGGGGTAGAACGGGCACGCAGCAGCGAGGGCAGACCCTGGGTAGCGAGAATGGCGATCGCCATCAGCCCTGCCCCTGCTAATGGCAGCAGGATGTACCACTGGTTGATCTTGCGGGCAGGGGCAGCAGGGGCAGCCTCCTTCAAACGAGCAGGGGGCACCTCCGGTGGTGGAGAGCCTGTGCGGTGCGTGGTGGCTGTCAGTGAATCGCGCGGCTCCAGGGAGGCGGTTGTTTGCTGAGGATCTGTTTGAGGGGAACTGTTGGCAAGATTCCGGCGGGGGTCAGACAGTTCGGGCAGCAGATTTTCCCACTCATTGGCGGGAAGAATTGCAGCGGGAGGATTTTCCTTGGGGGTAAGCTGGCGAATCAGGTCGGCCACCAGTTCGCTGTTGCCGCTATAGCTCAGTTCAGGTTCGTTGGCCAGATCCAGGACACCACTCCCGGCCAGCACGCCGTAGTCGGGGACGGGCACCATCTCACTGGGGTCGTCTTCGGCCATGACGGCGCGGGCGACCATTTCAAATTCTTCGTCGTTGGAGGAAGTTGGATGGGCTTCGACGTGAGCGCTCAGCCGAACGGTGGATGGGCGCTGCCCTGAGCTGGTCGAAGGGGGGATGGGGGGATGGGTAAATTGTGCGACAGGCTCAAGCATAGAGTGGCTGGGAGCCGTGACAGGGGAGGCGACGGTGGGGCGGGTCTGGAGGCGATCGGCGGGGTTGTGCTGGGTGCGATCGCTGGGAACCAGGTAGCCGTTGAAGTCAGGGTGCAGGTAGAGGGTGGGGAGTGCCCAATAAAACTGCTGGGAGCCGTAGGAGGAGATCAGTCCCTGGCGGGCGCGGCTGAGGCTGAGGTCGATGGGGTATCCCTGGCTCAGGTTGCGGTAGAACAAGCGGGTCAGGGTCAGCGCCACGTCGTCGGGGATTTTTTCGGCCATCGCCAGAACAGCGGGAATGCCCCGGCTGACCAGGGCTTCCGCCAGGTTGCGTTCGCGTTGGTCGGCGTCGGGATTGGCGAGGGCTGTGTGCCCCCCCCGGCAGGAGTTGAACACCGCCATGCGAATGCCGTTATTCACCAGCAGACCAGCGAGGTCGTCACCATTCAAAGTCTCCGTCAGTCCTGTGCGGGGGTTGACCAGGTAGAGGGCACCGCCGGAGACCCCCAGGTTGCTGTGGCCCGCGTAGTGCAGCACATGAAAGTGGCCCTGCTCCAGTGCGTGGGTCAGTTGCTCCCGTCCCGGCTGCTCCAGGATGGTGAGTTCCAGTTGGGGCAGAGGAGAACCTTCGAGGGCGGTGGTGCGGGCGTGTTGCAGTTCCTGCTTGAGGTGGGTGGCCTCGTCGTGGAGTTCCAGCCGCTCCTGATCCGTGGGAACGGCGATCACCATGAGAATCCGAATCGGTTTGCCGCTCTCCAGCGGGGGGACAGGACGGCCACCCATGATGCCCGTGTTGGGCTGGTAACGGGAGAAAGCAATGTCGGTACCAGTGGCCAGCGGGGTGTGTAGTGCGCCGTTATCGCGATCGCCCGCATTCAGCACTTCCCACGGCAGTCGAGGTAAATGGTTACCTTTGAGACCCAATCGCAGCCGCAGCATTTCCCCCCGGTGCTGGGCAATGCCCTGGGCCATCGTCCAACTATCGCGCAGGGTACCGCGAAACAGAGCACTGTAGAGCCGTTGCCCCAGTTCCAGCAAGTTCTTGGCAGGAGCGGCCAGTTCGCTCAGGTCTTCGATCGATTCAGACGGTAACTCAAAACCACCGATGCGGTTGGGTGAATGGCCTTGAAGCACACCCAGGAGCGGGTCGCTCATCAGGTAGCGAGTCTGGGCCAGCCATTCCTCCATCGGCCACACTACCTGTTCTTCAGCAAGGGGAACGCCCGGCGCGACTCGCTCCGTCCGCACCAGGTATTCGTCTTCCCCAATTGGGGTTACAGAGATGTGGAACTCCTGCGTCACAGTAGCAGATCCCCCTAGCTGTAGAATGCGCCCCATCTGTATGGCTGATGGGTCCAGGTTAAGCATCCCCATAAAGCCGTCCAAACTTTCACTTCTTCCCTCTCCAAACCAGCTCCACTTAGATCCGGCGAGTTTTGACAACTCGTTCGGCAACCCGATCAATTGCACAATGTAATGCGCTTTCAGTTGTAAACGATTCAGTTGGAAACCAGGGTGAGGGCTTCACCCCCACTCTGGGGGGAATCCCATCAAGGAAAGATCATCAATCAGGGCTAGATCCATCATAGAGAGGGCGATCGCCCTCTATTAAAAAAGATGTGTGAAGTTCGAAATAAGTTTCCGTCTTCTGATCAGGGCGCTACCTAATTCAGGGATGAATTTTTGTAGAGAGCCGCGCTAAGCGCGACTCTCTACAAAAATTCATCCTCCCAATCGCAATGCCCTGATCAATTTGGGGGGTTAGCTGGTTGCACAAAAGAATTTTGAAAAACCGTCCGGATTCATCCAGTCACATTGAGTACAAGGGAATGGTAGATGCACCCTGATTCAACTTCCCCAGTACCGGGCAACCGGGCCTGGGGATTTTTTTCTTTTCCCAAAGCAGCGTAACTTGTGATGCTCTACTGCAACACGGCTTCAACAATGTGGGTTAATTTTTCAGCGGCCCCCGATTCTCCTCGTGCCTGACGCAGGCGATCGCGGATCGCCGCCAGTTTCTCCGGATGACTGAGCCAGTCCACTGCCAGTTCCGCTACGGTTTGAGGTTGCAAGTGGCCAATCAGTTCCGGCACAATCTTCTCCCCCGCCCAGATATTGGGCCACGCCAGCAGCCGATCTTTTCGCATGAACCACCAGTTGATGAGTTTGGCGAAACCCGTGCCCACCCCCGGCAGGTTTGCTAATAGTCCCGGTAGGCCATCCCAGGCGCGCATAGCATCAAGCTGCTGCGTCGGCAGAAGGACGATCATCGGCACGCCAAGCGCCCCCAATTCTGCGGTATTTGCGCCAACGGTGGTGAGGCAAAGGCGGCACTGACTCAGCAAATCGTAGGCGGGAAAGGTCTGATGTAGCTCAACTTCCAGTCCCCGTGCCGTTTTCAGGATGGGACGATGAGTGCTATGGGCACCTCCGAAGGAATCGCCCTCTATTAACGTCGCACTGATGTCTCCAAAAAATTGACTGATGGGGTTCTGCTGGGGGTCGGCAAATTTAGCCAGGGTGGCTAAATCTAACGTTGGCGCGACGGGAATGAAAAAGCGCGTTTGAGGGCAGGCAGCATGGATATGTTCGGCGATCGCCAGCGTCAGCGGCACCCCTTGAGCCAGTTTTGAAGGCTTGGATCCCGGCCAAATCCCAATCCATGCTGTTCCCGGGGGGCGCGGGGGGGGGGCCCGC
>JBIKWV010000332.1:0-5601 GCA_044356135.1 Elainellaceae cyanobacterium | reverse complement strand
ATGGCAAGCCCCTTTTAGGCATTGCAGGACAAAAGGTTAAAACCACTCGTCTTTGGCTTCGTCCTTTTTATTGGTATTCCGCTCCGGCGTCTCACGGGTGAACTTCATGTGGATCGAGCGCGTCTGCTCGCCATCCACCGCCACCGCCATAATCGGGAAATCGATCAGACCATCCTGGAACGACATCTGGAAGCGGAACGTGCCATCGGGATTGAGCTTGACAGGACGACCCGCAATCGTCACGGTGGCGTCAGGCTCCGTTGCGCCGTACACAATTAGCTCAGCGTCGGCCACCAGCCAGAATTTGCGAGAGCGGATCGGCGGCATCGAGGCCGAGAAGCCGACCCCCGACATGGTGAGGCCAGACACCGTTGGGACGGCCCACATCCCCACACCGGAAGGGAATACGTAGGAACTGATGGCCTGCTCTGGTAGCGCCTGCGGAGGCAACATCTGCTGAGAGCCGAAAGCCATCTGCATGGAGCCAAACAGGGAACCCGCCACCCGCTGGGCTTCAGTGGACTGGGCCATGTCAAAAATTTCGTCGTACAGCGGATTTCCCGTATCAGTCGTGCGCTGGCTGGGCGGAATCAGCGTCGCAATGGTTCGACCGCGCAGGTCTTCATCCCAGGTAATCGTGGTGAACTGATCCTCAAACCAGTCAGAGGGAAAGACGGGCGGAATGCGCACTGTGTTGGAACGAGCCAGCACCAGCCAGCGACCGTCACCTGCGAGGTAGCCAATTTCGACCAGGTAGTCGCGATCGCTCACCGGAATTGGCAGATACCAGTTCCGTGCCATCTCGTCACAGTCGTACTGCTGCAAACTGTGGGGTCGCTGACTGTCAAGATCTACATCCGTCACGTCGTATAGTCGCAGGGCTAACCGTTCACCACCCTGCTGACGCAATGCCTGCTTGTGGTCGATGGGAGTGTCCCAGTAGGCATAGGCCCACTGTGGATCGCGGGGAAGCAGAACGATGCGGCTCTCGCCATAGCCATCGGGCAGGTCACTCAGCCCCTCATCCACATCGGCCAGGGTTTCGCTGGAGAGATCCGTTTGCCCCACATCAAATTTGGCAGCTTCGACGGCGGACTGCTCATCCTCCTCACTGGCACCACCCAGAGCGGCCACCCCTGCGATGACGGCACCACCCGCCGCCAGACCAGCCAACAACCCACCGGGGAAGCCACTTTCCGATACAGGAGCCTCAGCCGCCACGGGAGAGACAGGTTCCGGTTCCGGTACAAGTGCGACGGGTTCTGGCTCTATTGGAGCAGGCTCCTCAACCGGGGTGTCTGCACTGACCCGCACGGGATTCGAACGGGCAAGACTGAGCCATTCCCCGTTGTCAGTGGTATAACCAATCTCTGCAACATAATCGCGATCGCTATGGGTAATCGGCACGTGGCGATCCTGGTCGGTTTCACCGATCGCATACTCCTGGACGGGTGCGTCTACGTTCAGTCCGGTCACGTCAAGCACCCGCAGCTTCAAGTCTTTACCGCCCTGTTGCCGCACCTCCGCTTTGTGGGCCTCGGGAGCTTCCCAGTAGGCATAGGCTTGGCCCGAATTGCGGGGCGTCAGAACAATGCGGCTGTTTTCAGTGGGGAGGTCGCTCTGCTGTCCCCCGCCAGCCACTGCCCCCATGGCCACTGCCCCAGCCACCGCCGCCAGACCTGCACCAACGACTGGGAGCCTACCCACAGCGGCAGCATCAGGAACCACGGCGGGGACACGAACGGGATTGGATCGAGCCAGACTGAGCCAGGTGCTGTCGTTGGTGGTGTAGCCAATCTCTGCCAGGTAATCGCGATCGCTCCGAGCAATCGACACATGGCGATCCTGATCTATTTCTGCCACTGCATATTCCTGAAATTCCTTCGGCAGAGAAGCTTCTGCCCCTGTATCAGTGACATCGTAAATCCGCAGCTTCAGGTCTTTGCCACCCTGCTGCCGCAATTCAGCTTTGTGCTCATCCGGAGCTTCCCAGTAGGCGTAGGCGTCTTCAGAGTTGCGGGGTGTGAGAATAATCTGACTCTTGGGCACAGTGCGATCGCGCGCCAGGACACCCAGCGCGGCAGCACCCGCCCCAACCACAGCGGCTCCAGCGACAAGGCCAGCACCATTCATCGCAGGGGCTGCACCAGAGATCACGGCACGGTCAGAGGCAATGACAGAACCCGCACGGGTAGCCAGTTCTGAAGGGGCGGCAGGCTCCTCAATAGGAGCAGCGGCAACTGGAGGAACAGCGGCAACCGGAGGAACAGCGGCAACCGGAGGAACAGCGGCAACCGGAGGAACAGCGGCAGGAGCAGCAGGAACAGCAGGCGCAGTTCCCCGCCCCTTCAACCACCAGGCCAGCGCCCCCAGACCCAGCAGCGGCAGCAACAGCCACCACCAGGGGAAGCCATCCGATTGCCCAGATGGAGCTGCAGTTGAGGGTACCGCCGCAGCCGGGGGTTCCACCGGAGAGGGCGCGACTGTCGGAGTCTCAACCGCCGCCGAACCGGGAGAGACGCCTGTGGGAGATGTCGCAGCGGCAGGGCTGGGAGAGGACACCGATCCAGTGGCAGCAGGCGCGAATACTTCTTGCCCTGGAGTGCTGGTCGCAAATCCCACCAGTGCCAGGACAGCGGGACTGGGATCGCCCTTGTAAACAAAGGCAAGATGCTGCGAGTAGGGATACCGGGGATCGGTGGGCAACGTCTTGTGCATCGAGATGATGCGCACGTTGGGCGCGTTCTCGACCTGGGGGGCGATCGCATAGCTGATGCCGTCATTGCCCAGGGACTGGATCACGGTTGCCGTTGCGTCATCGGCGACCTGAGTCGCGGTAGCTCCCGTTTGAAACGGTGCATCCCGGAAGACTTTGTATTTACTTAAAGCTAATCTTGTATCGCTAAAGTCGGGTCGATCGACGAAGCGGATGGGACGATCGGGGCCTCCTACCTGGGACCAGTTCGTAATCTCACCTCGAAACATGCGGGCAAATTGGGCAAAGGTCAGATTACCGTTAAAAGGATTGTCTGCACCGACGATAATGGCAATTTTTTGGCGGGGCAGGGGGACTTCTTTCAAGCCCTGCGCCCGTTCCTCTGCCGTCAATGGTCTGCCGATTGCTGCTACGTCCAGCGTTCCAGCCAGCAAAGCCTCCAGCGCTTTGTCGGTTCCCCCTGCTGCCAGATCCACTGTCGTTCCCGCATAGCGTTCTTCAAACCGCCGCTTCAAGTCCTGGTTCACCAGCGTCATGCTGGTGGAGCCGTCTACTCGAACGGTCGTACCGCTGGGAACCTCACTGGGCAGAGTAAAAGGCGTAGGCGAGGCTGACTGAGCCAGAACTGGCTTCAGTGCAACCGATGTCAGGTGAACAGGAGCCGCTGTCAGGGCGAGCAGCAGCGCCAGAGAGGCATAGGATGTCGGTTTTCGCAGCATTTTTATAAAGGCAGTCTGACTGTTTAAGGTTAATTTTTACAAAGAACGAGCCAATTATATAGCGCCATTTCCGGGAAGAGGTTTATAACGAGCGAAAATAAAACGCGACTCATGCTCTTGTGTTCTGGAAAACCCGATGGCACAGCATTCACCTATCGGGTTCTCCACAAAAATAGATCCGTCACACCGCTATCGAACCGCAGCGTTATAGATCTTTTCGTTCGCCGCTGCCGATTGAAACAGATCCACAATCGGTCGGGGGTAGTCTACTCCCAGCCGCACGCCAAAGCGCTGCTGTTCCACCGGGAGCAGTTTCCAGGGTTCGTGTACCTTGCTGGCAGGTAAGTTGGCCAGTTCTGGAAGCCAGTGTTTGACGTACTCCCCCTGAGGGTCGTAGTCCTTCGATTGTTTGAGAATGTTAAAGAAGCGGAAGCCCCGCGCGTCGTTGCCTACGCCTGCGGTGTAGTTCCAATTCCCCCAATTGCTGCACACGTCATAGTCCAAGAGCAGCGATTCAAACCACTCAGCGCCCATGCGCCAATCAATTCCCAGATTTTTGGTCAGAAAGCTGGCCACATTCTGCCTGCCACGATTTGACATGTAGCCCGTCGCCGCCAGTTCTCGCATATTAGCATCCACCAGGGGAAAACCCGTCATCCCCTGACGCCACAGGTCAAACCGCTCCCAGTCCTGCTTCCAGGGAATGGAGATGCCCTGAAGTCCCGCAGGGAGAAAAATTTTTGTGCCGTGTTTGGCGCAGATCCATCGGAAGTAGTCGCGCCACAGCAGCTCAAAAATCAGCCAATAGGTAGAGTCATTCTGAATCCGCCGAGATTCGTAGTCCTGCACCTGCTCATAGATGTAGCGAGGAGAGAGACAGCCCAGCGCCAGCCAGGGCGAAAATTTGGAGGAATCATCGGGATTGAGCATCCCGTTGCGGGTCTCCTTGTAGAGGCGCAGGCGATCCTGCTGCCAGAAATAGGTGTCGAGGCGAGCCATCCCAACGATTTCCCCACCCCTGAAAGGAATAAGAGAGCGGGAGTCGGGGGGAGACAATTCCAACTCCAAGTCCTTCAGCTCTGGCAGAGAACCGGGGTCGAGGGTTGGAACTGGAGGCAGAGCCTGGGGCACCGGAAAAGTGGGTCGAATCGCTGAATCGCGCTCCACCTGCTTGCGAAACTGGGTGAACAACTCCGGCAGTTGCTCAATGTCAAAGGGTAGATCATCCCGATGGTAAAGGGTGTGCCCCCAGAAAGCATGTAGAGAAATACTGCGATCCTGGAGTGTTCGACGCAGCGCTGATTCTACCGCCAACTCCTCAGAGGTGACTTCAGCGTGAAAGTAGACGGCGGCGATCGCAGTTTGTTGGGCGATCGCCCCAATCACCTCCTCGGGTTTCCCCATCCGAATGACCAGGTTGCTGCCGATTGCCTGGAGCGATCGTCTCAGATCCGCAAGGCTCTCCAGCAGAAACTGGGCGCGAAAGGCTCCCGTTTTGGGAAAGCCGAAGCTGGTCGTACCAAACTGACGGGGATCACAGCAATAGAGCGGAATCAGGCAGGCATTCTCGGCCATAGCCCGGAGGATCGCCCGGTGGAGCGGCTCGTGGTCGTGCAGACGCAAATCGTTGCGAAACCAGACAAGGATGGAGTCTTTTGTCATCAGGGATTCTCCGAGAAACCCCGCGCCTCTACAGACCGGGGAGGGATAGGAGCGGCAATTGAGGGGTTCGATGCCCCGAAATCGCCATACAGGCGTACTATTTTCATGGTTTTCTTTGTATAATGTGAAACATGGAAAAGGCTTTCAGTTACCGCTTTTACCCATCTGCTGAGCAGGAATCGCTCCTGCGTCGGACGCTGGGCTGTGTCAGGTTGGTCTACAACCGCGCACTGGCAGCAAGAACTGAAGCCTGGTCTGAACGGCAGGAGCAGATTGACTATGTTCAAAGCTCTGCCATGCTGACAGGATGGAAAAAACAAGATGACCTCCAGTTTCTCAATGAGGTGAGCTGTGTTCCACTCCAGCAAGGGTTGAGGCATCTGCAAGCGGCTTTCAAGAACTTCTTTGTAGGGCGGGCACAGTATCCCCACTTCAAGAAGAAGCGCAATGGCGGCAGTGCAGAATTCACCAAATCTGCCTTCAAGTGGAAAGACGGGAACGTAT
>JBIKWV010000583.1:0-4091 GCA_044356135.1 Elainellaceae cyanobacterium | reverse complement strand
GCGGCACAGCGTGTCTTGCAACGGTCTGACACTGCGACCTGTCGCATCCTGGTGGTGGATGACGACACCCGGACACTGGCCCTGATGCGATCGCTGCTGCGTCCCTGGGGGCTTCAGGTGACCACGCTGAGCGATCCTCGTCGATTTTGGGAGACACTGGAGACCTGTGACCCTGACCTGCTGATTCTCGATGTGGAGATGCCCCATCGGGACGGAATCGAACTCTGTCGAGTAGTGCGCAATGATTCTCGCTGGGCCAGCCTGCCAATTCTGTTTCTGACAGCTCATACCGAACCTGATGTGCTGAATCAGGTGTTTGCTGCGGGAGCAGATGATTTTGTCGGCAAGCCTGTGATCGGCCCCGAACTGGTAACCCGCATTATCAACCGCCTGGAGCGGATCCGTCTGCTGCGACAGCGAGCGGAGATCGATCCCCTGACCAGGGTCAGCAACCGCCAGAAGTCTACTCAGCAGTTGGAAACCTATCTGCATCGCGCTCGCCACAACCACCAGTCGGTTTGTTTCGCATTGCTGGACGTGGACAACCTGAAGCAAATTAACGATCGCTACGGCCACAGCATGGGGGATACGATTCTGCGTCATCTGGGTTACCTGCTACGGCAGCAGTTTGACAGGGAGGATGTGGTGGCTCGCTGGGGCGGCGAAGAATTTGTGGTGGGCATGTATGGGGTGTCGTCTGCAACGGCGGTTCAGCGGTTGCAGCAGGTGCTGACGGCGCTGGAGCAGCAGATGTTTCTGGTGCAGGGACCGGATGAGGGGGAGAACGCCGGAGACGGGGTGACTCTGACCCATGTCACCTGTAGTGCAGGAGTAGTTTTGTATCCTGGAGATGGGGAGGACGTGCGATCGCTCTATCTGGCGGCAGATGCTGCCCTGTTGCGGGCGAAGCAGCGAGGCAAAGGACAGATCGAATGTCGGTAAACGCCGTTTGAATTTGAATATAAAAAAATCTACATGAAAGATTGGGATAAGACAAAGGAAGAACTGGTTGCCGAAGTAGAAGCCCTGCGAGCAGAATTGAATATCCTTTCGGCGCTGCGAAAGTCGAAGGGAGAGACGGAACTGCGGGTGGCAGAGCGGACGGCGGAACTGGTGAATGTGAATCATCGGCTGGAGTTGGAACTGGAGGAGCGCAAGCGGATCGAAACGGCGCTGCGGGTGTCTCAGGCCAGGTTTTCGGGGATTCTGGAGATCGCTGATGATGCTGTCATCTCTGTCGATGAGCAACAGCGAATTACCCTGTTTAACCAGGGCGCAGAGAAGATTTTTGGCTACAGTGCCAGCGAAGTGTTAGGGCAGTCCCTGAATATTCTGCTGCCCCTGAGCGCAACCACCAACCACCAGCAGCATGTCCGGAGTTTTGATCAGTCTTCCGGGCAGGCCAGACGCATGGGCGATCGCCGCCCTATTTTTGGTCGGCGCAAAAACGGCAGTGAGTTTCCCGCTGAGGCATCGATTTCCCGGTTGCACCTGGGGGATGAGGTGGTTTTTACCGTGATTCTGCGCGACATCACCGAGCGTAAGCAGGCGGAAGACGCGCTGGAACGCCTCAGTCGGCAGAATCAACTGCTGCTGAATGCGATCGGGGAGGGACTGTGCGGCATTGGTGTGGATGGCCTGATTAGCTTTGCTAACCCTGCGGCTGCGCGGATGCTGGGTTATCGGATCCAGGATCTGACCGGACAACCGATTCATCTGATTTTTCCGTTCTCCAGTTCCGATGGTGTGCCCTATCGGTTTGCTGATTCACCCATTTATACCTCCCTGCATGAGGGGGCAGTGCAGCAGGTATTCCATGAGTCGCTCCAGCGGCGGGATGGCTCCTGTTTCCCGGTGGAGTATGTGAGCACACCGATTCTGGAAGATGGGGCGATCGTGGGGGCGGTGATTGCCTTTAAGGACATCACCGAACGGCAGCAGGTGGAGCGCATGAAGGACGAGTTTATCTCGGTGGTGAGCCACGAGCTGCGGACCCCCCTCACCTCCATCCACGGCTCCCTGGGAATGCTGGCCAGTGGTTTGCTGGATCCCCGCTCCGATCGCGGCAGACGCCTGCTGCAAATTGCGGTGGACAGCACCGATCGCCTGGTGCGGTTGATCAACGATATTCTGGACATCGAGCGGATTGAATCTGGCAAGGTGACGATGGCCAGGGAGGATTGCCGCGTCCCTGACCTGATGCACGAGGCGGTGAATGTGGTGCAGGCGATCGCCGAAAAGTCGGGAGTGACGCTGACGGTATCGGCTCCCAATGTGCATCTTTATGCCGACCCTGATCGCATCATCCAGGTGTTGACTAATTTACTCAGTAACGCCATCAAGTTTTCGCCCAGGGGCAGCAGAGTTTGGCTCAGCGCGGAGGTGGTCGAACCACTTCCAGAAGCGACCGATGCGATTCAAGAGGCGTCAGGGGTGTTCTGTCCGTTTGTGCCCTCGTCGCAGATCCAATTCACGGTCAAAGATCAGGGACGGGGCATTCCCGCCGACAAGATTGACACAATTTTTGAGCGGTTTCAGCAGGTAGACGCCTCAGATTCTCGTAACAGCGATGGTACAGGGCTGGGGCTGGCGATTTGCCGCAGTATTGTGCAGCAGCACCGGGGACGGATCTGGGTCGATAGCGAACCGGGAATCGGCAGTACCTTCTATTTCATCCTGCCGATGCCGCAGGAGGGGATCTCTCCGACGCAGTGGTCGGTGACAGACGGTCCCCTGGTGCTGGTGTGCGATGACGACTCGAATACTCTGGCGGTGCTGCGATCGCTTCTGGAGCAGCACGGCTATCAGGTGGAAACGGTGTCGTCGGGGCAGGAAGCGGTTGAGCAGGCGATCGCCCGTCGCCCCAACGCCATTCTGCTGGATCTGGTGATGCCCCAGATGAACGGCTGGGAGGTGATGGCAGCCCTGAAGCAGCGCTCTGATACCTGCGATATTCCGATCCTGGTCTGTAGCGTGATCGCCGAGGCGGAGGCCCATCCCACTCGCCACGACTATGTGAACTGGGTGGGTAAGCCTGTAGACGAGAGCTTTTTGTTTCAGTCATTGCGGCGGGCGCTGGCGGGACAGTCCCAGACGGTGCGGGTGCTGGTGATTGAGGATGACCCTGACCTGGCGGACGTGCTGACCACCCTGTTCCAGCGGCACGATATCGAAACGTTCCATGCCCATACCGCACGGGAGGCCATCCGTCTCAGTCAGCAGGTTAACCCCGATTTGCTGGTGCTGGATCTGACGCTCCCCGATGGCGATGGCTTCTCGGTGGTGGAATGGCTGCGTCAGCACAATCAACTGTATAGTGTGCCGCTGGTGGTCTATTCCGCAAAGGATCTGGACGAATCAGAGCGCAATCGCCTGCGGTTAGGCCAGACTGAATTTTTGACGAAGGGCCGCGTCTCAACCCAGGAGTTTGAACATCGGGTGATGGAGTTGTTGCACGGGATTACCAGGGCGATCGCATTCCCGTATTAGAAGGGGTAAAGCTGGAGTTAACCGCTGCGCAGGTGTTTGGCTGGTTAGCGGTGAGTGCTGGTTGACGGGATCGAGCAATCTGGCTTTTAACTCCCGCAATCAGTACCTCTGGCACCAGCGGCTTGCCAACGACATCCGTGGCTCCCACGTCAAAAGCGGCCTTAACAGACATTTCGTCGGTGTGGGCGGTTACAACGATAATCGGCAGATCGCGGAGTTTGGGGTTCTGGCGCAGGGTTTTGCAGATGTCTAAGCCATGACATAAGGGCATCTCCAGGTCGAGTAGCAGGACATCTGGAGACACGGCGTTGAACATATTCCAGAACTGCTGCGGCTGCATCAGACACATTACCTGAATTCCCTGAGGCAGCAGTAAATTCGACATTTTTTGCAGAATCAGGGGGTCGTCATCCAGCATCAGAACGGTGGGGTGATGCACCTGGGCAGCAGAGATGCTTCTGGCGATCGCCTGCAGCACCTGCTTGGGCGGTGTCGTGGATGAGAAACATTGATAAATGCCAAGCTTGGCCAGAGTCATGAGCGATCTGGCCACGGCAGCATCCGTTAGCCCGAAGAGGGGAACCATTGGAAATTCGGTCTTG
>JBIKWV010000331.1:0-5615 GCA_044356135.1 Elainellaceae cyanobacterium | reverse complement strand
TCTCAAAACTGGGTTTGGAAATTTGCAAACTCTCGTTACTGTCCTCTGGCCAGTAACGCCAACTAGAGGCTCTGCCTCCAAAGCGGAGCAGGATGCAGAGCCTCCCAAAACCCGTCTCCAGGCAGAGCCTGGGGACGAGAATCGAGGGAGGTTTGATACCGACTCCGTCAGTATCAAACGTCCGTCAGAAGCGGCTCTCAAATTCAATCTGAATCCGATTATCACGGTTTAAATCGGTTGATCCCCGAACGCGCAGTTGGTCACTGACGCGGTACAGCAGACCAAAGCGGAACGGGTCATCCACACCAAACACCCGTGACGCTGACACCGAGAGGTTATTGCCAACATCCACAATGCCTTCAACCGCCAATCCCAGTTCGGGCAATTCTGTGGCAGAAGACGTGACAATCGCCGGGAAAATTCGCAGCTCCGACAGCCCGATCAACTGCCCCAGTTGCGTGATCGCCCCCTGAAACCGTCCAAATAGTGCTGAACTGGCGATCGCCGTAATCCCAAACAGCGGATCCCCCTGGCCCAGCAGGCCGACGTAGGAACCACCCAGTAAACCAATAATCTCTGCTTGCGTGCGCCGGGGTTCGCTGGTCAATGCCAGATTGTTGTTAATTTGGCTGGCGGGGCCGTTGAGGGTTGCCGTCACCCGCACCGTGTTCAATCGACCGGAGCTGTCTTCCAGCGAGATAGCAATCTCATTGGCCTGGGGATTGTTCACCACCAGCCTCCCGGTGATTTCAGGCACCAGGGCGATCAGCCGCAGATTGAGGGTGGGGTCGAGTCCCTGACTGGGTGTGAAGGTGGCTGTCTGCTCAAAACCTCGCGCCAGCAAAAACTGCGTGGTGAACAGGTTGAGCTGCCCCCGCACCAGGCGTACCTGACCGGAGGGACGGGGACGCTCCACAGTGCCACCAATGTCGATCGCCCCCGTTGCCACGAAATTCAGGATAGGCTGTTGCACAATGCGGAGATTGTTTCCCAGAACAACCTTCAAATTGTCCAGGGCGATCGGGGGACCAGCGGCCTGTCCCGTAGCAGGTGTGCCTCCGTTTGGGGTGCCCCCCTCAGCAGCAACCAGAAACACCTGGCCATTGTTGAGATCCAGGTTGCCAGAGATCCTGGGGGTGAGCACCGTCCCCTGCACCACCACCATGCCCACCAGACGACCTTCATAGATAGGCAAATCCAGGAAGAGATCCTCCAGGTTCACCGTGAGGGGATCAGCCTGCGCGGCGGTAATCGCATCAGGTTCATCAAAGATCGGAAGAATGCCGCTGGCGGTAATCGGATTACCGTCATACAGGGCAGTCAGCGTTTCGACCGAGAGGCGATCGCCACTAAAATTTACCGTCCCCGTCACATCCGTCAACGGTTCGGGAGCTGCCTTCAACACAACCGTGGCATTGTCCACCGCCAGCTTACCCTGCACCACGGGTTGAGCGAATGTCCCGCGAACCTCCACGTTCAGATCGCCCACTCCGTCCTTCCAGGCCACCTGATCGGTGAATACGTTGACCAGCGCCAGCGCATCATCCTTAGCACGAACATCAATTTGAATGGAGTTATCGGTGATGCGGCTGTCGGTAATCGGCAGTTCTACCGGGACGCTGCCCGTAATCCGAATTGGTTCCGCGCCCGATAACAATGTGTTATTGATAAATCTCACGCGGGCGTCGCTGTAGTTGAACCGGGCAACTGATTCCTGGACGGGCTGTTGATTCAGCTTGCCATCCACCAGACTAATTTCTCCCACAGCGCCGGGATTGGTCAGTTCACCCGACAGAGTCACCGTGGCATCGAGCAGCCCTGCGATCTGAATCGGGAGGGGGGGAACAAAGGGATTCAGCACATCCGTGGGTAGATCCTGCACCCGGATCTGTCCATTCATCGATTGACCAATCGTGCCACCAAAAGCGATCGTTCCCCCTGCCAGGGTTACCTGTGCAGGCAACAGGGTTAACTCACCATCTTCAACGGAACCTTCTGCAATTACATTCTCAATCTTGTAGTTTCTCCATGTCCAGTCCTGTCCCTCCGCTTTGAACGCTGTCTTCAGTCCGTCCTGCAAATTTCCATTAATGGCGATCGCCCCCGTCAGTTCTCCTCGCAATTCCGAGAGCGGTGGAATTGGTTCTGCAGAACGGTTTGCCCGTTGCTCAGCCAGCCATGCATCCAGCATGGCGATCGCCTGTAGCTGCACAATCAGCGGTTGATCGGATAAATCCACCGAAGCGACATCGAGATCGGCAGCAGCGCCCAACTCTGGGGGCTTCAAACTCGGCGTCAGGTCTTTGAAATCAAAGATGCTGAGGCTGGTGAGAACATCCTGAACGCGAGCCTGATCGAACTGAATGTTTGCCTGGATGGGGCCATCCGGGCGAGTGGAAAACTGTCCCCCAAAGGCAATCCGACTGGCTCCCTGCTGCCACACCCCATCGCTCAATAGAATCGTACCGTCGGTAAACCGGAAGTCCCCCCGTACTGCATCGGCGGTCAACCGCCCCAGGCGCAGGTTGGCGATCGCCACATCCCCCACCGTCGCCGTCGTTCGCAAATTCACGGCCAGCGCCCCCGTCAGGTCGCCCGACAGCGGCCCAAAGTCAGACGCCGCTGCCGGAAGAAAAGACTGAGCAATGCCAATGGGAATCGACTGCATACTGACGCGCAGGGTGTCGCCCTCGGTCTTACCCTGGGCGATCGCCTCCCCCCGCCGCAACAAGAACTGCCCCTGCCGACTGAACGGATTCACCGCCAGCGCAATCCGATCCTGTTCGCCGTCCAACCGCAGCCGCGTCGTGCCGTTCACCTGGGCATCAACCGCCCCCGTCAGAACGGGATCAAACGCCAGATCGTTCACCCGAAAATCCTGGAGTTGCAAATCGCCTGCTGTCCTCAGGGTTGCGGGTGTCCCGGTGACACGGCCATCAAAGTTGACCGCACCGCCCAGCGCGATATTGTCAGGCAATAGGGGAGAGAGATCGCGCAGGTTGTAGTTATCCGCCTGAACCGCCAGATTAATCTGCCCAACTTGAGGCGTACCCGTGGTCTGCACCGCCACCGTGCCGCTGGCGCTCAGCCCCGGTGCGCTGGCCTGCTGCACCACCAGTTCTCGCCCGTTCCACTGCAAGTCGGCGTTGACTGGCCCATTGATCACCGACACCCCTTCGGAGAGCTGCATCTGCCCCGTGGCCCGCAGTCCGGCCAATCCCGGCGACGTGGTATTTCCGGCCAGACGCACCTCTCCGTTCAGTTGGCCCCGCAGTTGGGGTGAGAAAGGACGAAGGGGCACCTGATTGGCGTTCACCACCGCCTGATACTGGCCATTCACCAACTGACCGCTGGCTGCGAGCGTGCCGCCGTTCACCTGGACAGTTCCCTGTTCCAGGAGGATGCGATCGCCCGCCACCACCACCGTTCCACGGGTGGGGAACGTCGCCTGGGGCGCATTCACATTCACCACCGTTTTCAGATCAGGGGGAGTGCCTGTGATCTGGGCGATCGCCCCCACGTTGCCAATCCGGAAATTTGGGTTAGTTGGCGCACCGTAGACCTGGGCCAGCGCATCTCCTGAGACATTCTGAGCCACCAGGGTGAGATCAGTCTGTCCTTCGTCACCCAAACGAACGGTGCCGCCGCCGCTGATCTGTCCTCCAGACTGAGGCGCTGCCAGCAGGTTCGACAGCGTTATCTTTGAGTCATTCTCTGCAACGATCGCCTCAAACTGCCCGGACATCGACTGGAACGTCACCCGGTCAACCTGGGCGGTGCCAACGGTGGCAACGCTGCCTGCCACCACGGGACGGTCGATCGCCCCCCGTACCGTACCGTCCACCTTGAGCGTGCCCTCCAGGGGAATCGGAGCCTCCACCTTAAAGGTCTCCAGCAGGGTCGAAACGGGCGTAGCGGGCACATTTACCGTCAGGTTGTAGCCCGTTGCCGTATTGATACTGCCCTGTGCCTGGAGAGGAATGTTGCCATACTGCCCCTTCATGCCATTGGTGGTCACCGTCTGTCCCTGCAATTTCAAATCGCCCGTCACACCAGAGATCATCTGCGGCGCTTCGGGCACCTGAACTTTGAGGCGATCGAGCGAAACCGTACCGTTAAATTGGGTGTCCTGGCCGGGGTTATATTGCAGGGAGAGATCGCCGCTCACCTGACCAGCCCAGAAGGTGACGGGCAGTTCCACCAGGCGACTAAAATCGGGGGTGGCAATGTTTTCAGCGGCGATCGCCAAATCCGTTTGTCGCTTCTGAGGTTCCAGTTCCCCTTCCAGTTTGATGCTGCCGCCGCTGCCAGGAAGTCCTGCTAGTGAGAACTGGAACCGCTGATTATCATCAAAAATGCGGATGACGCCATTGACATCATTCAATGCGACTTTTCCAGTGGGCGCATTGGGACGCGGCGTTGGCAAGAGCGTCAGTTGAGCATCCGCTAAACTGACGGACTGCAACTCGGTTTTGATCGGGCCGGGATCCTGCTCCGGCAGATTCAAACGGGTGCTGATCCATTCCCCATCGGGTGCCTGCTCAATGTAAACATTCGGCTGCTCCAGGGAAATTTGAAGTTCCAGTGTGCGATCGAAGATCAGGCGTGGAATCGAAAAATTAACGTCGATCGCCTTCGCCCCAAACCGATCGGGATCGGTTGGAGTGGCGGGCACCTCCGAAGGACCAAATCGCAGTCCGGTCAGCGTCACCTGCTCCAGTTTGCCGACCTGCACGGGGCGCTGCAACACCTGTTCGAGATTGGTTTGAATCAGTGGAGCCAGCGATCGGTGAATCCACACCCAGGCCCACAATGCGCCACCAGTGACCACGACCAGAGCGGCACCAACCACTGTGAAAGCAGTGCGACTTCTAAAAAATGAACGGGTTCGACGTTGATTAGAACTCTCTTTATCAGGGTTGTCTTCTGGCCCGCTGGAACGAGTCATAGTTACTCATAGGAGTTGCGATGTTGCCCTACCCGGTAGAGTAGCAGCAATGCGACGATCGTTCCAACCAGTCCAGCAGCGATCCCGTTGACCATTGCCTGAATAGCGATCATATTCGATGGGGTGATTAACGCTCCAGGATTGATCGTGGTTCCCAACTGACCGGGGGCAATGACGGTTGATCCCTGCGGTACACTCAGCATCTTAAAGGTCAGCTCGCCAACCCGCAGCAGAGCAATGATCACCGCCGCAATCATAATCCCGATATTCGTAATTAGCCCGATCTTCAGATCCCGTTTTACCTCATTTTTGGCGGGGCGCAGGTCAGGGATCTCCAGTTTGTTGCCCATCTGCGTGTAGCGGAACGTCCAGTAGGTACTGAACAGCAGGGCAATCGCACAGGCGATCGCCAGAAAAAAACTAAACGAACTCGCTCCAGTTCGCTGGATACCGGGTCTAAACAGCCCGTTGGCGATCACTACAAAAACGGGGATAAAGCCCAACAGCGCCTGCAGCCAGAACCCGATCCAGCCAAACCAGCGAAAGGAACTGGCAACTTCCTGGGGAGTCGGGTTGGAGGCTTCGGGATCAAGAAAGTTAAACATGGTACGGAGATCCTGAATGCAAGATTTTATCAAGTCATGAATACTGGGCTGTTGAACACTAA
>JBIKWV010000590.1:0-4069 GCA_044356135.1 Elainellaceae cyanobacterium | reverse complement strand
ACTGCCCTGCCATCGGGTGTTTACCATTACACCAACAGTGGGGTTGCGAGCTGGTATGACTTTGCGATCGCCATCTTTGAGGAAGCTGCCCTGCTTGGATTTCCGCTAAAAGTACAGCGGGTCACCCCGATCCGCACTGAAGACTACCCCACCCCGGCCACCCGTCCGGCCTATTCTGTATTGTCCCAGCAGAAAACCGTTGATCTGTTAGGAAGCCATGCCCCCTACTGGCGACAGTCCCTCCGTCAAATGCTCACTGAACTATACGCACAAACCTATGAAAGCAATCGTTCTATCGGGTGGTAAGGGTACACGCCTGCGTCCGCTCACCTATACCGGAGCCAAACAACTCGTTCCCGTCGCCAATAAACCCATCCTCTGGTACGGCATCGAATCCTTAGTCGCCGCCGGAATTACCGAAATTGGCATTATCATTAGCCCCGAAACGGGAGCAGAAGTCAGAGCCAGAACGGGAGATGGCGATCGCTTCGGTGCGCAAATTACCTACATCCTGCAAGAACAGCCTGCAGGACTGGCCCACGCAGTTAAAGTCGCCCAGCCGTTTTTGGGAGATGTACCCTTCGTTATGTACCTGGGCGACAACCTGGTACAGAGCGAACTGGGGGCGCTGGTGGATCAATTTAAGTCCAATACGCTGGATGCGCTCACCTTACTATGTCCAGTCTCTAACCCAACGGCTTTTGGCGTGGCAGAAGTGGATGCGCAGGGCCGAATTTTGCGTCTGGTGGAGAAACCCAAGAACCCACCCTCTAATCTGGCGTTGGTCGGTGTTTATCTGTTCAACAGCAGCATCCATGAGGCGATCGCCAACATTCAGCCCTCTGCCCGAGGCGAACTGGAAATCACCGATGCCATTCAAGAGCTGATTGACCAGAAGAAGAAGGTAGAGGCCTATCAGCTCCAGGGGTGGTGGCTCGACACCGGGAAAAAAGACGACCTGCTGGAGGCCAACCGGGTAATTCTGGACACCTGTGTTGAAGCAGAAATTTTAGGCGAGGTGGATGCAGCCAGCCAGATTATTGGGCGGGTGCAGATCGGCGAACGTTCAAAAATCATCAACTGCACCATTCGTGGTCCCGTTGTGATTGGCGAAGACTGTCATATCGAGAACTGTTTTATCGGCCCCTATAGCAGTATCGCCAGTCAGGTCACTATGACCGATGCAGACCTGGAACACAGCGTGATTCTTCAGGGTGCGAAGGTAACGGGTGTGCATCAACGGATTGTGGACAGCTTGATTGGCCAGCGAGCGCAAATTAAAGAAGTCCCCCAACGACCCAAAGCCCTGAGATTTATGATCGGCGATGATTGCCAGATTGAATTAAGTTAATTTGTGCTAGCGCCACTGGGAACGGTCTATGAAGCCGAAAAACGTTCGGGTATTCCAGCAGTTTGCCATCGGGGGCATGCTCCTATTTAGCAGTATTGCATTGCTCTGTTTTGGGCTGTTGGGAGTTGGCCGCAATCACTTTGGTGATTTTGCCGATGGGCGTGTTTTTTATGCGGCGGGTCGGGCCTGGTTGCAGGGGCGAAATCCCTACGACTATGCACAACTGGCTACCAGCGTTGCTGACATGGGTCTCGATCTGGACAATCTACCCTTTTTCTACCCGCCGAATTCTGCTGCACTGCTGATCCCAATGGCGTTTTTCCCGGTGGCGATCGGCAAGATGATCTGGATCGGATTTAATCTAACGGCGATCGCCCTGATTGTGTTCGTGACCGTGAAGCTCATCCAGCGGGCAGTTCCGGGAGAAAAGGGTATTTTGGCCAGTGGCATCATGGCAGCAATCATTATTGGCAATCCATTTACAAGCCATGTGGTCTGGATGGGACAAACCTCCCTGACAGCATTTGCGGGGGTCATGGGGGTCTGGTACTTCAGCCAGCAGCAGCGCTGGGGGCTGACAGGGGTCTGTCTGGCGATCGCCAGCTATAAACCCCAGCTCTGCCTGCTGATCGTTCTCTGGTATCTGCTGGAGCGCAACTGGAGGGTTTTGCTAACGGCACTCGGTACTGCCAGTTTGATGGCACTCTATCCCATGATGGTTCAGGGTGGGCCAATTAATTTGCTTGTCGCCTGGAAAAAGAGCCTCACGCTGGATTACCGCACTCTCAATTCAAACTTTCTGGGATTTGACCACAAAATTGGCCTACAAAGCCTGTTTGAAGCAGCAGGAATCACGATCCCAAACTTGATGCTCATCGCCATTGGGCTAACCGTCTTGCTCTGGCTTTTTCGCCACCAATTCAATCAAGAAGCCATTCTCCCCATACTCCTTGGCATTACGTTGACGTTTACCAGCTATTGCCATGACTATGACTATGTTTATGTATTCCCCATTCTCACAATCTTCTGTATTTACATCTGTCACAACATCTCTCCGATCTGGAGTGTGATCCCTCTGGTCGGACTACTATTCCTCCCCCAGCGGCTGTTTCGAGCTTTTGAGATCACTGCTCTCAACCATTGGCGCACCCTTGTTGTTCTGGCCATGTTGTTTTTGCTCACCACTGTGACTTACAGGAGACAGCCACCTGCAATGACTGCGGATGCAACTTGACGATGTTATCGGTTAAACCAAACTGCGATGAATACTCGAATTGGATATCTCGTGCCGGAATTTCCTGGCCAGACCCACATCTTTTTCTGGCGGGAAATTGAAGCACTCAAAACGATGGGGATTGAGCCGGAGATGATCTCAACTCGCCACCCACCCGCCAACATTGTCTCCCATACCTGGGCCAGTTCAGCTCAACAACAGACAACCTATCTGTTCCCCGGTACTCAACTGTTGCAGGGGGCAGTGCTGGAGCTGATGCGTTCCGGTCCAATGGGTTGGCTGCGCTGCCTGGGTGCGATCGCCCAGGCACAGGATGTCTCTCTCAAAGGACGGTTGCGTCTGTTGGGACTGATGCTGCCAGGAGCGGAGGTGGCTCACCTGGCCCGATCTCGCCAGTGGACGCACCTGCATATTCATTCCTGCGCAGATGCTGCAAACGTGGCTCTGTTTGCCCACCTGCTATCGGGGATTCCCTACAGTTTGTCACTCCACGGGCCACTGACCGACTACGGTCCCAATCAGCCGCAGAAGTGGCAGCACGCCAAATTTGCGATCGCTATCACCAAAAAGCTATTCCACGAAATTGAAGCTGCGCTGACGGATCACTTGCCCCACGCGGTCTTCATTGCCCCAATGGGGGTAGACTGTACGACGCTCCAGCGATCGCAGCCCTATGTCCCCTGGCGATCAGGTACCCCATTTCGGCTGTTTAGCTGCGGTCGGTTGAATCGCTGTAAGGGACATGCAGATCTGATTCGGGCGGTTGGACTGTTGCGACAGCAGGACATGGAGGTGGAGTTGGCGATCGCCGGGGAAGATGAACAGGGCGGGACAGGATACCGCAAGGAACTGGAGACGCTGATTCAGGAACTTAATCTACAAGGGTCTGTGCATTTGCTGGGTGCGGTCTCCGAAGCAGTCGTTAAGCAGCACCTGGAAGCGTCCCATGCCTTCTGCCTCGCCAGTCTGCATGAGCCGCTGGGCGTCGCCATTATGGAGGCGATGGCAATGGAAACGCCAGTCATCGTCACTGGCTCAGGCGGGGTGAAAGAACTGGTGGATGATGGAGTGGATGGTTTGTTAGTCGAACCGGAGTCGCCCGAACAGATTGTGTCGGCAGTAATGCGATTAATGCAGAATACAGAATTCACAGTTCAACTTGGAAAGACTGCAAGGGAGAAGATTGTGCGATCGTTCCACCACAAACGCAGCGCCGAGATTTTGATGGTTGGGATGGGGATACTGGATTGATAAATTTTTGTTTGGAAGCCTTGCTCAGTGCGGCTTCCAAACACAAGTTGATAGCGCTTCGGGCTTGGATAAGGTGCAGATTTTTGAGAGAGCCGCGCGGCGCGCGGCTCTCTCTCAAAAATCTGCACTTCCCTAGAGCGAGAAACGCAATATAAGCAGACCAACTGAAATTAGCTGTAAATCGAGAAAATGACATGTCAATTCCGGCTGTAATGGAGCGCAAATCGCCCAGA
>JBIKWV010000330.1:0-5629 GCA_044356135.1 Elainellaceae cyanobacterium | reverse complement strand
AGGAGTCCTTCAAAGGCGCAAGGTTCCATTCTGAATAAAAGACCGTCTTTTACTCTCGGTTGTGGTCAGCATGACCGACCATAGATCCAGTCGGGAGACTTACACTAAAATTACACTAATTAAATTCGGTTTCAAATGCGAAACTCGCCGACGCTTCCTGGCCTGGGTTTTGTATCCTTTGGGCATTCGGGACGGCAGATTCAATCTCAACAGAGGGATAAACGAGGTGCGGGAGCGAATCCCTGCACCTCGTCCTGATCACCCTGACTAGAGTTGCAATCTATCAAGCGCAGCGTCTTTGGGCAAAACTGGGAAACCAGAGATAAGAAGTGGCGCGGAGCAATGCCTTGGGCCACTTCTTGGTGGACTTTTAACGATTTCTTCCTCCCACGCTGCGGAACGCTCTCATAAAAGGCATCTCGCGGCAAATTTAGTATTTGCGCTGATTTAGTACTACATTTGTGGATCAGGGAACAGCAGGTGACGGCGTTTGTAGTGGTAGAAATGGGCAATGGCTTGATGCACTCGTCACCAAGTAGACCAAGCCAACACAAAATTGAGGTGGTATATTTAGCCCAGTAACAACCTTCTGGGTCTGAGTCTGGAAGGCATCCAGAAGAGGCTTGCCAAACTGCATGAGCGATCGCACAACGTCCTTACCTGCTGTTTCTGGCGTGTCTGCATCGAAAGGCTGTTCAGGTGTATATTCCATCATCAGTTGTGTCATTAATTGTGTCATTTTTGCAACTTGGTCTTCACACAATAACTCCAATAAAGTCAAGCCAAAATCAATTCCTGAGGTGACTCCCGCCCTGGTAACTCGGTTGCGATCGATCGCTACTCGTTGCGGTGCAACCTCAACGCTAAGCATTACCAGTAGGCCCCGAAAGGCAATCACCTATGGACTAGACTTCGATCGAGTACACTTTACTATATTCGCTCCCTAACAAGCTGGGTAGATATGATGGAAACTCCTTTGCAGCCTTTGTTTCAAGCGATCGCGCAAACCCAAGATGAAGCTGAGTTAAGAGGGGCGATGATGACAAAATTGGGTGGGTATTTTGCCGCTACCCGTTGGGGGCTGAGTTTTTTAGATCAACTTCCGACGGTCGATGAAAATTCACCATTGATGCTGAAACTAGCATTATCCCTTGATTACAACCCTGTGTTGCGTTATGTTGTTCAACGCCACGCAGCAGTTCATGAGGAAATGATTTTGCCTCGCGGAGTATGGCAATCGATTTGTCCTCGCGCCGATCATGGTCATGTCATGGCAGGTCCCATTGTCAATCAGGGGCAGTTAGTAGGCGGAATCGCTTTTACCCGCCATCGCGATGCTTCTGCCTTTAATGCAGACGATTTGGCAGATTTAAGTGCGCTGTGTCTCCATCTCTCAACACGGTTGGCAGAATTGCGTTCAAAACCTTTTGTTCCCGAACTGGCTGGTAGTGAGTCAACCTCTTCTGTGAAGAATCGTTTGACTCCACGAGAGATGCAAATTGCCGAATTAGTTGCTCAAGGACTCACCAATGCTCAGATTGGTCAATCCCTATGGATTACTGAACATACTGTAAAACAGGCGTTAAAGCGGATGTTTCGTAAGCTTGAAATTTCATCGCGTGCGGAACTGGTGGCGCGAATCGCACAAGCTAGTCGCAGCGTTGCAACATTGTGAGGGGTTTGTTGTACCTTAGAGCACACAGCGAAAACCAATATGACGATGACCGCGATCGGGTGCGCGAGAAAATCCAGTGCGAAAGTGAGTGGTTAGTTTGTCAGGGGCAGAATCAAAGACGTGATCGCCACCACGAGTGACCCTTTCCCCATTGTCATCCAACTGCTCGCGTCCGTCACTGGGACTGTAAGGATAGGGGCGATAGAGGGTGCTTGTCCACTCCGCGACATTTCCTGCCATGTCGTAAATGCCTTCAGGGGTCGCACCTGCATCGTGAGTACCCACAGGAGATGTTTCACCAGAATTGCGACCGTAAACGGCACGATTGGTGGTCGGTGCTTCGTTTCCCCAGGGGTAGATGCGCCCCTCAACTCCCCGTGCCGCCGCTTCCCACTCGACTTCCGTTGGCAATCTGGCATTGCGCCACCGACAGAACTCACTTGCGCCTCGCCAGGTGGTTTCTGTGACTGGATGGTTTTCGTAACCGGATTGAGCGAAAAACGTTCCGCTTTGAATCCCAATACGGGTGTGTTCGTCATCCAGTGCAATCAGCGGTTGCTGTTGGCGACCCTCAGCCCCTTCAATCAGTTGAGGAACTGTCGCTTGTGGTAAGTTGCGATCGCGCACCTGTCCCGCTGCGGCATCTTGCAGTGGTTGAATTCCCAGCGAGTTAAGGAATTCTGCATATTGAGCATTGGTTACTTCGTAGCGATCGATCTGAAAGGCACGCAGCGAAACTTGATGGACTGGGCGGCTATCGGCTGATTCATCGGAACCGATCGTGTAATTGCCAGCAGGGATCAACACCATTGATTGATCAGAAACAGGTGTGGAACTTGCAGCAGTTGCTTCCTGAGACTGTGAAGAAGTTACTGTAGGGCGATTTTGAACATCTCCACAACTCACGATCAGAGATGCTGTGAGTATGAGTAATGTCATGAAAGAGAGATAGCGATGAGTTTTACGAAACAATTGCAGGCCACGAATAGCAATGTTCATAGTTGTGCTCAATGAGTTATGTTCAATGAATCATGATCATCATCGACTAAAGGTTTGATGAGCGTTAGTGAAACCTATTAAGGACGTAGCCGATACCCTATGCCTCTCACAGTTTCAATCCACTCCTCACCAAATTTTTTTCGCAAATATCCAACATAGACATTCACTACATTCGTACCTGGATCGTAGTCAAAGCCCCAGATGCGATCGAGGATTTGTTCTCGCGTCAACACCTGCATCGGATGTCGCAGGAAAAACTCTGCTAGCAAAAACTCGCGGGCTGAAAGTTCAATCAGGCGATCGCCCACTCGCACCTGATGGGTTAACAGATCCAGGGTGATATTGCCAACCTGTAACGTTGTATTTGCCTGAGTGCGGGGCTGGGGATTGCGGAGTTGAACGCGAATTCGGGCAAGCAGTTCCTCAAAGCTGAAGGGTTTGGTGATGTAGTCATCGGCTCCCCCTTCCAGTCCAGCAACCGTATTTTGAACCCCATCACGAGCGGTGAGGACAATAATGGGAAACACATGACCCTGCCCCCGGATGGTTTTGAGAACCGTCAGCCCGTCCTGATCCGGCAGTCCCAGATCAAGAATTGCCAGATGAAACTCGGTTGCATCGAGCAGATTTAGCGCCTCGCGCCCACTGTTAACGGCGGTGGTCGTGTAGCCGTGCCCCTGTAGCCCGGATTCCAGAAAGTCGATGATGCGCGGGTTGTCTTCGATAATCAGAATTCGATGCATGACTGACTCCGTTCGTCGCCTCAAGCGGGATCACAATGGTAAACGTCGCGCCCTGCCCCGGTAAGCTAGAAAGCTCTACCCAGCCGCCGTGCGCCTGGGCGATCGCCTCCACAATCGACAGTCCCAGTCCGTGATTTTCACCCTGGGTTTGGCGATCGGTGGCGCGGGTGAACCGCTCAAAAATGCGCGTCTGATCTTCAAGGGCAATGCCTTCTCCAGTATCGCTTACCCAAATGTGAGCATGGTTTTCGCGCACGGAGGAACCCAGAGCGATCGCATCTCCTGGCTGTGTATGGCGAATGGCATTCTGGACCAAATTCATCACGGCTTGCGTCAAACGCTGGCGATCGACGCAAACAGGGCTTAACCCTTTCGATTCCAGTTTCCATTGCCGATCTGTCATTGAACGCACCTTCAAATAGAATTCTTCAGTCAGCCAGTCTAATTCTTCCGGTTTTAAGGTGAGAAAATCAGGGCATTCGGCTCTGGCTAAGAGTAATAAATCATTCACCAGCCGATTCATGCGATCGAGTTCATCAATTGCCAGTGCAATCTTTTGCTCCTGCCGCTCCGGTTGATATTGCAGGGTTTCCAGATATCCTCGAATCACCGTAATTGGCGTTCGCAGTTCATGTCCCGCATCCTTGAGAAACTCTTGCTGACTCTCAAAGGCCGTCTGGAGGCGATCGAGCATTTCGTTGAAGGTCGTAGCCAGTTTTGCAATGTCGTCGGTTCCCTCCACTGCCATGCGCTGAGTCATGTCTGTCTCAGTGATGGATTGGGCTGTTTGCGTTAAGGTGCGTAACGGCGATAAGACCCGTCCTGCCGTGACCCAGGCGATCGCCGCTGCAATGCCCATAATACCGAGAGTGACTGGAATAATCAGTAAAAGCGCACTATCAATGACCTGGAAAAAACTATCGGCGCAATGCACAATCACCAGCACTCCCTGGGTTTGCCCATTCACGACAATGGGTTGGGCAATGTAGAACAGTTCACCGATCGCAGTATGTTCACTGCCTGTTGTGGTGCGGTTCAAATTTGCCCAAGATTGTATCAGGGCGGGTTCTTGAGACAGCAATTGCTGTGGGAATGAATCGGTATAGCGGTAGACCTGACCCTGGGTAAAGGCGATCGCATAATCATCGCGATCGACAGGTTCATAGTCCAACAGAAATCGATTTAAGAGAGCTTGTGTTTGACGTTCTAGGGATTGAGTATCGTTAACTGGCAGATCTTGCACCTGCTGTTGAAACGATTGAACATGACGAGAAACGTACTCCTGGGACTGCTCACGAATCCGCTCGTAGAGAATGTGATGAGTCACCAGAATGGAGGTCACACTGGAGAAAGTAGTAAGCAAGAAGTACCAGACCAAAATCCGGGGACGGGTGTTGTTCAACCGCTGCCGCCAGGGTTTCAAGATATTTGAAAGACTCACGACACTCTCCTAAACTGGCGCGAAAGTGCAATTTCTACCCTGAGAGGTTGATCAACCTGCGGCTGTCCTGGGGAAACTTCTGCTTCAGCAGCATAGCCCAATTCTACAGGAAGCGAACCACGATCCATCATCTGCTGGTGCAAGTAAATGACGTACTGCTGAATTGAACTGCTGGATGTAAGCGGTGTCATTAACTTCACTCCGGCATCAGGAAGACTGGGACGCTGCTTTTCTGAGGGACTGCCCTGCACGCCGCCAGAGCGATCGCACATACTTTTGCTGGTCAATTCCGTGCAACACGATGAACGCCAAGAACGTGTAGGCAATCCAGAAATGTAAACTGCGTGCCAGTTCAACCACTGCTGCATTTTCAGGGAAGATGTCGTAGAGTGTCGCCACCCAGAAAAACGGAACATTGCCGCTCTGATAGGAATTGGATAAGAAGAATCCGCTAATCGGCACTGCCAGCATGAACACATAAATGGCGGTGTGCAGCAGAAAAGTTCGTATCCATTCACCTGTCAGTTTCGGTAAACGACGAGTGTACTTGCGCCACCACACCTGTTGCAGCACAAAAATTCGCAGGGTCAATAGTGCCATTGTCAGTGCCCCAAACGACTTATGCAGCGTGTAAGCATTCTCTTCTGACATCCTCCCCACGGCTAGAAGCCGGGGGGTTCCTCCTTCAACCAGCCGACTTGTCTAAACCAATTGCTTGATTCAGATAGCGGTCGTTCTGTCCAGAGGCGTTCATTCCGGTATGCCCTACCG